>DATKWR010000265.1:0-5543 GCA_035529475.1 Sedimentisphaerales bacterium
GACCTGTGGCGTCGCTGTGCTTTGTGTTTTGATCAGTTCCCGGGCGATGGCCGCCGATGTAGCCTGGGAACGGGGCAGACCACTCCTCGGGGTCCAACGCTGGGATATGTACTCCGGCAAGGGCGCCACGCAACAGCAGGAGCTCGGCTACCTCCCGGGCAAACAGGGTTTTCTGAAAGATCCCCAGTGGCATGACCGTGCCCCCTTCTTCTGTCGATTGACCGAGGATGTGAACTGGGTAGCGCATCCAGCGCAGGCGGGCCCGCTTTGGTTCAATTATCCCTTCAACCAGGAACTGCTCCAGAAGTCGATGGACCAGGAGATCCGATACGCGTACAACGCCGGCATCGATTTCTTCATCTATAACGGACCGGCTCGCAAGCTGATCGCAAAGGCCTATGAGCTCAAGAATAACCTGGATTGCCACGTGGCAAGTAAGATACCCGAAGCCGGAAGGATGAAGTTCGTGTGGGCTCTGTATGGACACAGTACGATTCATTATACGCGTACCAAAGTGGCTGCCATGATGGATGAAACGATAGAGTACCTCAAAATGGACAATTGGCAGAAGGTGATGGATAACCGACCCCTGGTCATCGTGCTCTGGCCGGAGCGTTTCCGATCGGACCTGGAAGGCGCGCGCGGCCAAGAACGAATGACCGGACGCGAGTTTGTGGCCTACATTCGAGCCCGGGTGCAAGCCGCGGGGCTAAAGAATCCGTACATCGTCGGGGCCAGTGTACCGGCTCGCGCCTATGAGCAAGCCGGTTCCCTGAAGAAAGACGGCTACGATGCCTTCATGGATTATGCCGGCGGTTATGGGGGAAAGGTTGCCGAAAGGGATAAGGCCCCCACCTATGCCGAGGCGACGCAAGACCTCATCAACACCTATGAGAGCGAGTTTCTGAGCCAAGGGCTCCCCTTCCTTCCCCCGTGCACGAGCATGCAGTATCCCTGGCCTCGTGCCCTCGATAAGGAGACCGGCACTCCCAAAGACAGATGGTATCACTACCAGTGGCCCAGGAAAGGCGACCTCGCCGCCCGGATCAAGGCCGTCTTTGATTTCGTGGCGACCCACCCGAATGCCTGCGCAGCGCAGGTTGTCACCATGTACTCCTGGAATGAACACTCCGAAGGGGGCGGTCTTTGTCCGACCATGGGCGCGCCGCCCGAATACCAACCCGTGACCCAGTGGCTTGATGAAGTGGCCGATGCGTTAGCGGCCTGGCAATATCCCTGATCAGGGAAATCATAATATAGTTAACAACACGTTATAATTATTGGTAATGTATGGAGTACATTATGTTCTGTAAGCGTTTTAAAGGAAAATATCGGTTAATCGTGACAGTTGTCACTTTCATTGCAGTCATGGGAACATGCGCATCCGCCGGGCAAACATACGACATTGCCACTTTTTACTGGCCCTCGTGTCACTACGATGAGCGCTGGGCGACCTTTTTTCCCGATGGCAGTCAAGGGGAGTGGGAAAGCATCCGCAATTGCAAGCCGAAATGGGAGGGGCACTACCAGCCGCGCATACCGGCCTGGGGCTATTTGATGGACAACGATCCGGCGGCCATGGAAAAGAAGATTGAAGCCGCCACCAGCCACGGTGTCAATGTGATGCTCTTTGACTGGTATTGGTTTGAGAACAAGCCCTTCCTCGAGAGTGCACTCAATGACGGCTTCCTCAAGGCCAGGAATGTCGATAAGATGAAGTTCTATCTGATGTGGGCCAATCACGATGCCAAAACCGCCTGGGATATCCGTCGTTCCCACAAGCTGGAAGTTATCTGGCCGGGAAGCGTGGACCTGCCGACATTCAAGACCGTTGTCGCACGTGTGATAAACAAGTACTTCCATCACGGCTCCTATTATAAAATCGACGGTAAACCGGTCTTTTCGATCTACGACATGAATAACCTGATCAAGGGCCTCGGCGGGATCAAGCAAACGGTCGCGGCGCTGGATTATTTTCGCTCAGAGGTTAAGCAGGCGGGCTTTCCGGGCTTGCATCTCCAGATGATCTACTGGGGCAAAGTTCCGAAAATCGACGACTCGGGTTTTGCCAGTGAAAAAGGCACTGCGGCGAATACCGTCAAGACGTTCAAGATCGATTCCCTGACCAATTACCAGTACGCCCACCTGGCCCGGCCCGTGGGCGATTATATCGAATGGGCGGACAAGGCCATTTCCAATTGGCCCAAATGGTCGAAGGATTTCGACGTGCCCTACTTCCCGCATGTGTCGATCGGTTGGGACAATAATGCCAGGTTCGTGGAAATAAGAGGCGCTATAACGGAAAACGCCAACCCGGAAACATTCAAAACATACCTGCTGAAGGCCAAAGCGTACGCCGACGCCCATCCGGACCAGGCCAAACTGATTACGATCAACGCCTGGAACGAATGGGTCGAGGGCAGCTATCTCGAACCGGACGAACGATTCGGCATGGGCTATCTCGAAGCCGTACGAGATGTGTTTATGCCATTGGAATAAGAGGTGGGGACGGCAGAGATGGTTGTTGTTCGCTACTAAACGTATATAAATAGCAAACCACTGAAGGATCAAACACATGCCACGGAAATCGAACGATCACACAGAGCAAACACGAAGACAGTTTTGTAAGACCATGGCTGCGACCACGGCCGCCTTGACATGGGGCGCTGCCGGTTGTGATCAGCACCGTTTGGCGCAACAGGCGTCTTCCCGAGCGAAACGCCCCAACCTGGTGTTTGTGTTCAGCGATCAACAGTCACAGGACATGCTGGGGTGTTACGGGAATCAGGATATCAAGACACCCCATTTGGACCGACTGGCCTCCGAAGGCCTGCGTTTCAACCACTGCATATCCACCTCGCCCGTATGTACGCCGTTTCGCGGCATGCTCATGAGCGGGCAACATCCCCTGTACTGCGGTGCCATGCACAACGATGTCCCCCTGCTGGCCAACAACGGCCCCTATTTCGGCCATGTGCTGCGTGACGCCGGGTATCGCATGGGCTATGTGGGCAAGTGGCATCTGTTGGGCGGTGATCGCAATCGGCCCGTGCCTCCGGGGCCCATGCGTTACGGCTTTGACGGCACGTTTCTCACCAATAACTGCCATGTCGATTTCCGCCCGGGCAAGTGTTTCTACTGGAACGACGAGGGCGAAAAGGTCTTCTTCGACGAATGGGAAGTGTACGGTCAGACGGATCAGGCCCTGCAGTTCCTGGATGAATGCACGGAGGATCAGCCCTTTGCCCTGTTTGTATCGTGGCATCCCCCCCACGACTGGGGCTTTGATCGCGAGAGCCTCGTCTACACGTACGACACCATGGAGGAACTGATGTCCCTGTACGATCGTGACAAGATCCGCCTGCGTCCCAGTGTCGAAGACACGCCTGCCGTGCGCCGGGCCTACCACGGCTACTACGGCATGTGCAGCGGCGTGGACAAGGCCTTTGGCCGGCTCATGGACAAGCTCAAACAAAAGGGATTCGATGATAACACCCTCGTTGTCTTTACTTCGGATCACGGAGACAATCTCAACTCCTACAATTACCGCATCCCCAAGGATCATCCGGAAGACACGGCCGCACGCATTCCCTTCCTGATGCGCTGGCCGGGGCACCTTCCCCAGGCCCAGACGTGCGACCTGCTCCTGGGCCCCATGGATATGATGCCCACGATCCTGGCACTCATGGATCTGCCCGTGCCCGACACGGTCCAGGGGAAAGATCTGTCCCAGGCCGTTCTCAAGGGCCGGGACGATGTGGTCGAGTCCCTGCCGTTGTTTTTCTTCTTTCCTGCCTGGCGGGGCGTGTACACGCGCAACGTCACCTACGCCCGGGGTCAGGTGCGTCACTGGTATCATCAAGAAAACGGCAAACCCGGATTACGCCACGAACCGATCCAGGCCCTGTACGACCGGCGCAACGATCCCCATCAGCTCAACAACCTGTATGGAGACGCATCCGCCGCGCGTCTCCAGCACAACATGGAGCAGTTGACTCTAGAATGGATGGATCGATTCAACGATCCGGGCTGGGGATCCGATGCCATTGATCCAATGTATCAGTATGAAAACGGCCAATGGCCCCAAGACACCCGGGAACCGGGCTTTCGAGGGCGACCGGTGAACGTGGTTAAATCGGGATCCGCTTAGAGTGCCTTCGTAAAAGACAACCATGTATAACACGAAACCGATAGAATACCCTTAGAGCGGCTTGCGGCCACCATATGTGTTTTGAACTACGAAACACCCGAAAATACGCGAAAGAGAAAAAGCTCATAATGGGCCCTTTTGCGTCATTTAGCGTTTTTCGTACTTTAAAAAAGTCCGCTGCGACGCGTCGTTAAGTTCATATTAAATTCGACTGAGGCAGAAATGATGAAGCAAAAAACGCCGAATATTCTGTTCATCCATGTGGACCAGATGCACTTCCAGGCGATGTCTGCGTATGGAAACACGCATGTCAAGACCCCGGCCATTGACCAGATGGTCAGTGACGGCATGTCGTTCCGTACGAGCTATACGGCCATGCCGCAGTGCTGTCCGGCGCGGGCCAGTTGGTACACCGGGCGTATGTCGAGCGAGCACGGTGTCCCCGCGAACGGCTGTCCCATACGCCCCGATCTGCCCGATCTTGGGCAATGGCTAAGCGAGCACGGTCATTACGATTCCGTGTATGCCGGCAAATGGCATGTCACCGGCCGTGACGTGTCTCAGAGCTTCCGGGTCATCTACGGCTCGGGTCTGGGGGAATACGCAGACGGCTCCATTGCCCGGGCCTGCATGGGATTCCTGGAAAACTACCGCAGCGACCGGCCATTCTTCCTGAATGCCGGATTCATGAATCCGCACGACTGCTGCTACACGGCCGGGGCCTCGGGCGGCTATGGCAAGTTCCGGTTCGCCCGAGAGATCGCAGACAAGCTGCCGCCGCTGCCGGACAACTTCACTGCCCCCGTGCCGGGCAAACGAATCGACTTCTGGACCGAGCAGGACTGGCAGTACTACATCTATATCTACTACCGATGGGTCGAGATGGTCGATGCGGAGATCGGGCGTCTTTACGATGCACTGATGAGCTCCCAGTTCGCTAATAATACGCTGGTCGTGTTTGCCTCCGATCATGGCGACGGGCTCGGGTTCCACGGCAATATCAGCAAGGGGTATATGGAAGAAGAGGCCTGGCGCGTGCCGACAATCGTCATTCCTCCGGGCCGTCTATCCACGGGCAAACAGGACCACGTGCATCTCAGCATCGGCGTCGATATACCGGCAACGATTTGCGACTATGCGAAAGTGCCGCTGCTGCCCAAGATGACGATTGGTAAAAGCCTGCGTTCGTTTGTCGAGGGCAAATCGGTTGACACGTGGCGGGACTACATTGTGGGCGAATCCTTCCTGGGCAGCGGACAGATCGGTGTTCGCGACGTAACGCACAAGACGATTTTCTACTGTGACGGCCCGGCCAAGGTGTTTGATCTCAAAGCAGATCCACTGGAGATGAAGGATCTGTCAACCAGCGCAGCAGGCAAAGTCGTTGCCGAGA
>DATKWR010000266.1:0-3694 GCA_035529475.1 Sedimentisphaerales bacterium
CCGGTCTATCTCGACCGCGCCATGTTCTTCGGGGATGGGGTCTATGAAGTGATGCGCAGCTACGAGGGCAAGATTTTCGCCCTTGAGGAGCATCTGGAGAGGTTCGCCAATAGCCTTTCGGCGATTGAGCTGACGGGAATCAATCTCGACGAGATTCGCTCCAGGGTATTGAGAGCCTTCGATGCCGCCGGCATTGCCAACGCCATGATATATTTTCATATTACACGGGGCTCGGAGCCGAGGAATCGGGTCTGGGATGTCGGCCTGAAGCCCAATTTCTTCCTGACCGTTTCGGAGCTGGGCGATAGTTCTCAAGATAAGGCCAAAGGAATAGCCGTATCAACCTTTCCCGATTGGCGATGGAAAAGGTGCGACATAAAGTCCCTCAATCTGCTGCCGAACGTCTTAGCCAGCACGGCGGCGGCCCGCAAGGGCTGCGCCGAGGCGATCTTTGTCGATGAGGCGGGCTTGATCACCGAAGGGGCCGGCTCGGCGTTCTTTGCGATTCGAGGCCAGACGCTGCAAACAGCCCCTCTGACAGCCAATATCCTGCCCTCGATTACGCGGGAATTTACCATCAAAGCAGCGAGGAACATCGGCTTGAAGATTGTCGAAGAATCCCTGACGTCTGAGCAGGCGGTTGGCGCAGATGAGCTTCTTGTCGCCTCGACGACCAAGGATATCACGGGCGTGGTCAGGTTCGACGACAAGCCCATCGGCGACGGCAAGCCCGGCAAATATACCAGATTGCTCAGCGAAGAATTTCGCTCGTTCACCGTCTAAGGAGCACAAAGGAAAATACGCATGATGCCCCCTCGATTTCCAAGGAATGCGCGACTATGAAGCGACAAGACAAGGATTATTTGTATCACTACACCACATTGGAGGCATTCATCAATATCGTGAAGGAGCAAGAGATTTGGGCTAGCAACATCTTTTATATGAACGATACCCGTGAATTTCATTGGGCAGTTGATTTGGCGAAGAAATTATTGAAGACTGAAATGGATAGTAGATCAGTAGAGAATAGAGACACGCTTGCGCGAATGGATGATGAACTGACCAAGATCAAACCGGGAGATGTTCCCATGTCAGTTTTTGGATGCTCCTTTTCTGAAAAGAACGATGACTTGAATCAATGGAGAGCTTATTGTCATAAAGGTGGAGTCTCAATCGGGTTTCGTCGGACGGATTTGGATGACATTGCTGAGACTCAGTCGGGCACTGGATTTGTCAGGTGCGTATATGACGAAAATGAACAGAGAAGTCTGATTCGTGAGGCGATTAGTAGGGCAGTTGAGGCAAACCCAGGAGGTGGAATCGCCAGCAAAATATTACCTGAGGAAAGAGCGCAATGGTGTGCTCTATTCCTCCAGTTTCTCCTGGCTGAGATGCCTATCAAAGACCCAACGTTTGAAGGTGAACGGGAATGGAGATGGATTCGGTCCCCTGAGCCAGGGATAAGAAGAGAACCAGAACCGAAAGAAAAGGACGCTGAGATAGTGACCGACCCAGTGGGATTTAGAACTCGAGATGGTCTAATCATTCCATATTGGAAATTCAAATTGAATCCTTACAGTGACATGAAAATTTGGAGAAATTGCCAAATAACTGTCGGGCCAAATCCTCACATGCACGAAACGAAGGCTTCTATCGAACACATGCTCAAGTATTACTGCGACGAGACTTGGTTCAACTCTCCAAGTAAAGTAGAACTTTCAAAAGTCCCCGATCGCTATTGCTAGAGAAACGTTGGAGAATTATCGAACACTTGGGACAGCCCGTTTAAGCTGCGGGCGAATCCAAGCCCGTCGGGAACGGAACTGAGTTAAGGAGCAGCAGTCACTATGAAAAAGCATATTCTGAGAATCACAACGGTTTTAACTATCCTTAGCTTGTCGGTGGTTGGCTGTACCGACCGCGGGGTTGACAAGCCGATTCGGGTGCAGGACTATCGCGAGACGATCCGCGTGGCGTGCGTGGGCGACAGCATCACGTATGGCTCGTCGATCAACAATCGCCTGCGAAACTCCTATCCGGCCCAGTTAGGCAAAATGCTCGGCGAGAAATGGCAAGTCCGCAATTTCGGCGTCGGTGGCGCAACCCTGCTCAAGAAGGGCGATAAGCCCTATTGGAAGCAAAAGGCATTCGAGGGTATCTTAGCCTTCAATCCGCACGTGGTCGTCATCAAACTGGGGACCAACGACACCAAGCCGCAGAACTGGAAATTCAAAGATGAATTTGCCGGCGACTATGCCGCCATGATTGAGCGGTTTGCAGCTCTGCCGAGCAAGCCGCGGGTATGGTTATGCTACCCGGTCCCGGCGTATCCCGAACGCTGGGGCATCAGCGATGCGACGATCAAGAACGAAGTGATCCCGCTGATTGCCGGCGTGGCCCGCCGAGAGCACGTGCCCATTATCAATCTTTACACGCCGCTGAGCGGCAGACCCGGGCTGTTTCCCGACCTGATTCATCCGAACGCCGAAGGCGCTCACCTGATCGCAAAGGAGGTTTACGTGGCGCTGACCGGCTCGATATGGACGGGCGGGTACGAGGAGGCCCCGCTTCCGCGCGTCCTGATCATCGGCGATTCCATATCCATCGGCTATTTCAAGCCCCTCCAGAAGCTGCTCGAAGGCAAAGCTATTGTCGAGCATAACGCAGGCAACGCCGCCCACACGGCCAACGGACTGGCAAAACTGGACGAATGGCTGGGCGACACCCGTTGGGACGTGATTCACTTCAACCACGGGCTGCACGATTTGAAGTACGTGGATGAGCAGGGCAAGAATACGCCCGTCGAAAAAGGCAAACCCCAGATTCCCATCGAGCAGTACGAGAAGAACCTTGATGAGCTGGTGACACGACTTGAGAAAACCGGGGCCAGGCTGATCTTTGCCACGACGACGCCCGTGCCGGACGGGACGGGGATCCGTGTCAAAGGCGACGCAGAAAAATACAACGTTCCAGCCGAGCGGGTTATGAACAAGCACGGCGTAACGATCGACGACCTGTACTCGTTCGCGCTGCCTCGCCTCGGAGAAATCCAGCAGCCGCAGAACGTCCACTTCACCCAAGCCGGCTCAGAATTGTTGGCCAAACAAGTTGCAGACTGCATTCTCAAGGCCCTCGATGACCAATAGCCTCGGCACTGCTTGCGGTCTGAAGTTTCCAATGAATGATGTCACAGTGTCCATCGTGGATTGGCCTCAAAGAAAGGCTGAGCTTATCGCGATCAGGCAAGCGGTTTTTGTTGAGGAGCAAAACGTGCCGCAGAGCATTGAAATGGACGGCAAAGATCCTTCCTGCTACCACGTATTGGCCTGCGACGGGGCGGGTAAGCCCATCGGGACGGCACGACTCAACAGGGACGGCAAAATCGGGCGGATGGCTGTCCTGCCCCGGCACCGCCGTTCGGGAGTCGGCGCTAAACTCCTGCGGGCAATAATGGATTGCGGATGGTCCAATGGAATAACGGACTTTCACTTGTCGGCACAGATTGACGCTGTGGGGTTCTATCGGAAGATGGGTTTTGAGCCATACGGCGATGAATTCGAAGAAGCCGGCATAAAGCACGTCAATATGAGAAGGGCATAGTCAGCAAAGAGCACACTTTCTCACCCTCCAAATCGTCCTGCATCAAGAATCTGGAAAAAAGGCGCAAGTTTTCGGCCGCTCATGCGTCATTGTA
>DATKWR010000267.1:0-4121 GCA_035529475.1 Sedimentisphaerales bacterium
TTTGGCCTTGATAATCTGGATACCATGATTGAGGAGATGAACAATGTGGCACTATGAGAAATGTCTTATCGCCGGGACGGTCTTCGTCACAATTATTGCCTGCTCGGCGGGTGTGCTGTTGGCACAAGGGCCCATCAAGCAGGTGGATTGTTCCGGCACGGTTGTGGACTGGCGTGGTCGTCCTGTAGCTAACGCCGAGGTGTTCGGCTGCGAGCAGTTATATGACTACGCGGCGGGTCGGACGAGCTGGGCAGCGCCCAGTCGTATGATCACAGGGCAAGACGGCAGATTCCAACTACAGGTCGGCGCCGAGAGAAAAGACTATATCTGGATCGTTGCCTGGAAGAAAGGACTTGCGATGGGTTGGCAGAGCGTACGATTTGGGCAATCGGGACAGGACATGATTGTACGTCTTGGGGAGCCTGCGGCTCTCGCAGGCACAGTGGTCGATGAGGCCGGACGGGGAGTCTCCGAAGCGATGGTTCGCTTGTGCCTGAAGATGGGCTGGATGGGCGGGACGCCCGGCGTGACCTTTGAGACGCCGCAAGACTGGTTCACGGCCCGGACCGATGGTGAGGGCCGATTCCGTTTTGATCACATCCCCGCTAAAAGCACAGCCGATCTCTGGGTCGAAGCCCCCGGCAAAGCCTCCTGCTGGACATACTGGGAGCACGAGCTGTCAAATATGGCGGGCAGCCAATTCAGCGCGGGACGGACCGACATTCGTATTGTTCTTAAGCCGGAGGGAATCCTTCGAGGGAAGGTCGTTAGCGAGGATTCCGGTGAAGGCGTGGCAGGTGTCCGCCTACTCGCCCGGCCGAATGCCAGATATGCCAACTATTCGTGTGTCCCTCCCATTACCTCCGGCACTGATGGCACTTTTTTCTACACGGGCCTGGCCGCGAATGACTATTCCCTTCAGGTGGTGGCCCCGTACGGTCAGCCGTCGGACTGGGCCGGCAAGGACGTGAAGGTTACCGTCGAGATGGGGCAGACGGCTGAGGTCAATGTCCCGGTAAGCAAAGGGGGGCTGGTCGAGGTCACAATTCTGGACGCTAAAACAGAGAAGCCCATCGAGAACGCGGCCGTGAATGTCTCGCTGCCGGCCAATTTCGGCCTGCATCCCTGCTGGTACAATTCAGTGCGCACCAACGCCGACGGTTTCGCTCGTTTGTGTGTGCCGCCCGGAGAGTCTCGACTGCGGATGTGGGCAGAAGCCTACGACTCTTTCACAGACCCGGAGCCCGTAATTATCGCCACGGGCGAATCAATCCGGCGAGAAGTTAGTCTGGTTGCATATCCGGTCGTGACCGGGATCGTGCGCGATCCGAGCGGACAGCCTGTGGCTGGCGCGATCGTCAGTTCCAAGCCTGTCTGCGAAGAAGCCTCACGCACTGATGAGCAGGGTCGATTCAAGGTCACATGGCGTTCGAGTTCAAACACCCGAGTCGTCCTGGTTTTGGCCCGGGATACCGAACACAATTTGGCGGGCCTGGTGGAAGTCAAGGATCAGGCCCAATCGCTTGACGTGACTCTTTCGCCGGCCTTTGTGGTCCGCGGAAGTATCACGGATCCTAACGGTAAGGCGATACCCGCGGCGAGTGTTTCCCTGCGAGCTTTTATGCCGGGCTGGTTAACCAATGCGGCTCCAGTTGTGTTTACGGATGCCAACGGCTTCTATGAGGCTCGTGCTGTCCCGGCACCTACTGAGGATTTTAAATACCGCCTTGAGGTGAGTGTCGAGGGTTTTGGCCCGGTCGAGCACAGAGAACTTCCCTTCGGTACGGCGCAGGACAGGCAGGTTGAGGTCTCGCCGATTGTCCTGACGCCGGCGGACCGGTCCATCTCCGGCGTGATTGTCGATGCCAACGGGACTCCGGTCGCGGGTGTTCCGATCTTCGTAACGGGTCTGCGTGGCAGCGACACAGCCGGACAGCCGAGACACCAGAGTTCCAGCGACGAGCATGGCAGGTTCGCCGTAGATGGCGTTTGTGCCGGTCCCCTGCGGATTCAGGCCGGTATGGGCAGCGGATCCGGCGGCGCCGGATTCCTCGACGCAAATGGTGGCGACCGTGACGTCGAGGTAGTCCTCGGCCGACGCAGCGTACACACCGGAATAAAACCGCTGCTCGGCAAGCCCCTGCCCGGCTGGAAAGAGCTGATCGAACTCAAATCCGAGCAGGTGCAGAGCAAAAGGCTCCTCATCTGTTTCTTTGACTTCCAACAACGCCCCTCACGGAACATAATTCTGCAAATGGCCAGGCAAGCCGAGTCGTTGGTACAAAAAGGCATCGTCGTGGCCGCCGTCCAGGCCTCGAAAATCGAGAGCGATAAACTCCAGGCGTGGGCCAAAGATAACAAACTTCCTTTCCCCGTCGGCACGATAGCCGGTGATATCGAGACAACACGCACCGCGTGGGGTGTGAAGGCGCTGCCTTGGCTGATTTTGACGGATCGCAGGCATGTCGTTACCGCCGAAGGTTTTGGAATTGATGAGCTGGATGACAAGATTTAGAATGGAAGGCAGATGGATATGATGGGTAAGCGATATATTGTAATGGTTTTGTGTTTGATTTTGACCTCGTGTGGTTTCGGAGCGGCTCCGGTGTCGGTGGAGATCGTTGAGGCCGGCAGGATTTGGGACGAGGCTCCGCACAATGCTTTCACGGACCTTGTACGATGGCAGGGTGCGTTTTATTGCGCATTTCGCGAGGGCAGAGGGCACGTTTCAACCGACGGCAGGATTCGGATACTCGAATCGAAAGATGCCGATACGTGGAAATCTGCGGCTTCTATTTCTCTTGAAGGCTACGACCTTCGCGATGCTCATTTATCCGTAACGCCCGACGGCCGGCTCATGCTGGTCGGCGGGGCAGCCCCGCGCAAAGAAGACAATCAATCGGCCCCAACTGGAACGTTCGTGAGCTTTTCGACAGACGGCAGGCAATGGACCGAGCCGCAAATTGCAGTCAAGCCGGGACGCTGGCTGTGGTGCGTTACGTGGCACGAAGGCAAGGCCTACGGCGTCTCTTACACCGCCGGAAAAGGTGCCGATCGCTATCTCGATCTGCTCGTCAGCGATGACGGGATTCATTACGAGCCGCACTTGCCCAAGCTGTTCAAGCAAGGGTACCCGACGGAAGTGACGCTGCGTTTCGATTCCGAAGGGACGTGTTATGCGCTCGTGCGGCGCGACAGTCGAGGCGACGATCCGAGCAGTGCCCTGCTGGGCATAAGCCGGCCCGACTATAAGCAGTGGCAATGGAAGGACCTCGGGGCAGAATTCAACGGATTCGGCGGCCCCAACTTCATCCAAATCCCCGGCGGTTTCTGGCTCGCTGCCGGGCGAATGCACGATGGCGGTGCCCATACGGCCATAACTTACCTTGACGTGGAAAACGGTGCCATGACCAAACTTGCAAAACTGCCCAGCGGCGGCGATACCAGCTATCCCGGCATGGTTTGGCACAACGGCATCCTCTACGTTAGCTACTACTCCAGTCATGAAGGCAAAACCGGCATCTACCTGGCCAGGCTGAGAATCCGCCCGAAAATCAGTGATGAGAAATGATGGCCGAACGAGTATAATTCTAATGCTGATGAAGCCGTGGGTTTGAATGCTCAACTTAAAAAGTAAAAGGAGATTGAGATGAATACGAAATTTCGTGGTTTGATGGTATTATTGATTCTCGTCACGGCGATGGGTTGGAGCGTTGCCGGGGCAAGTGTTGTTGCCGATGGTGCTAAGGTGGAAAAGCTGGCCGGGGGCTTCTCGTTTACCGAAGGACCGGCGGCGGACGCTCGGGGCAATATCTTTTTTTCTGATATCCCCAACAATCGAATTCACAAATGGTCGCTCGACGGCAAGTTGTCTACGTTTCGCGAGAACTCCGGCGGGGCTAACGGCCTGTATTTCGACAAAGACGGCAACCTTCTGGCCTGCGAAGGAGGCGGCCGCCGACTGGTGTCTATAGATCCGGAAGGCAAAGTGACGGTCTTAGCGGAGAAGTATCAAGGTAAATCTTTTAACAGCCTCAATGATTTGTGGATCGGCCCAAAGAGAGGAATCTACAACGATTCGTGGATTGGCCCAAAGGGAGGAATCTACTTCACCGACCCGC
>DATKWR010000268.1:0-6747 GCA_035529475.1 Sedimentisphaerales bacterium
ACCGCCGCTGCGTTCTCTATCACGGCCGGTGTTGACATGGCGATTGGGTATCGTGCCACGGCCGCGGCCAGATACTTCCTTGGGGCTATTGACGATGTCCGTCTTTACGACAGAGCGTTGTCGGCGGAAGAGATGGCGTGGCTTTCGGGCCAGACGTTGCCCGTTGATAAACCGTTCTGAGGCGTCGAAGGCATATAGCCGATACCGGGGACGCTGCGTGAGCTGGATAGTCCCCGGTACCGATGTGGGATGGCCACGTGAGGTTTTGTCTGGCTCGCGATGGCGAGTGACAGGCAGAGCCTCGCCACGTAAAGTGGGGGTCTATACTGACTGATTCCGTATAGACCCCTTTTGACGACGACATAGGAGCAAGGCCATGTACAAGAACCCGCTGATTCAGGGACCGGCGGTCATCGTGACCAATGCCTGGATCGCAGAAATGGGTGATACTGGATGAATCCAAATTGGTTTGGCCAGGACTTGAAAGGGGACCTATTATGCGCAAGCCAAGGGGTTTCACTCTGATCGAGCTGCTTGTTGTTATTGCCGTGATTGCCGTCCTCATGGCGATTCTAATGCCGGCCTTGCAACGCGCCCGAGAGCAGGGCAAACGCGCCTGTTGTCTGAGCAACTTGAAGCAGCTCCAGCTCGCCTGGATGATGTATGCAGACGACAACGACGGCAAAATCGTGAATGGATCTGCCAGTTGGGATGCAGGGGGCGAAAATCCCTGGGCGTGGATACCTCCCCGCCATGTGTCTTCGACTGAAGCCCGGAAGATCTTCGAAAAGGGTGCCTTATATGAGTATTGTTCCCCACCTAAAATTTTCAAGTGTCCATCGGGTGTACCGGGCGAATGGGCCACCTACGCCATTGTGGACGCCATGAACGGCCACAACTGGGGCGGAATCCTTCCGAAAGGGGTTTACATAAAAGACCGGTCCGAGATTCGTCAGCCCGGCAGGCGCATTGTATTCATCGATGAAGGACGTCTGAGTTTTGGCAGCTGGACCGTGTACTATGATCAGGAACGATGGTGGGACCCGGTCCCCCTTCGACACGGCAAGGGAACCACCTTCTCTTTTGCGGATGGCCACGCCGATTACCGGAAATGGACCGACCCACGTACCATTGAGATTGGCTGGAAGGAGGTAGAAAGCTGGTCGGGTGGCGGCTATCACGAGGAGCATCCGAACAATGAGGACCTGCGTTGGGTGCAGCGCGGCGTCTGGGGGAAACTCGGCTATTGATGGGAATTGCAGACTATGACCAATCGACACAAGGCTCTTATCATCACAGGATTCATCATCCATTCATTGCTCATTTCAGATGGTAAAGCCAAGCCCAGCCAAACCGAAGAGATTGGTACCAGAAGCAACTCGCCCAGAATTGTGAACATCGTGAACTTCATTCGGCAGTGCGAGCCACGCATCGACTGGATAACGGAGGATGTTCTGTTCGAAACCGTTGTGGAACAGATCAAGATCATGCAGACGTACGGCCTGAAGGGGTCTTTTCTTGTGCAGTACGACGCACTCATGGACCGCAGGTACCAGGAGTTGCTCAAGCGGTTGCCGCCGGACCAGTTCGAGATAGGTGCCTGGTGGGAAATCCCGCAACCTCTTGTGGAAAAGAGCGGTTATAAGTGGCGCGGGCGGTATCCGTGGGATTGGCATGCCGACGTTGGTTTCGCGACCGGCTACTCGCCAAAAGAGCGAGTGAAACTGGTCGATACATACATGGCCGACTTCAAGAAGGTTTTCGGCTACTATCCGAAGTCGGTAGGGTCATGGTTCATCGACGCTCACACATTGCAGTATATGTATGACCGCTACGGCATACTCGCGTCCTGCAACTGTAAGGACCAGATAGGGACCGATGGATATACCATGTGGGGCGGCTATTGGAGCGGGGGGTATTACCCCAGCAAGAAGAATGCCTATATGCCCGCCCAGACTGCTGAAAACCAGATTCCTGTTCCCATATTCAGAATGCTGGGCAGCGATCCTATTCATCAGTATGACAGTGGACTGGGAACCAATCACCAACGTGTCATTTCGCTTGAGCCGGTCTATGAACGAGGCGGGGGCGATCCAGACTGGTGCCAATGGTATTTCGATGCATTTGTTGATGGTGCGGCGATGGGGTACGCTTATACTCAGGCCGGACAGGAAAACTCATTCACCTGGAGGCGGATAAGCCAGGGGTTCAACATACAAATGCCAATGATCGCTCGATTACACAAAGAGGGCAAATTAGCAGTACAGACTCTGGGGGAGACGGGTAAATGGTTCAAGGATAAGTACAAGGTTACTCCGCCGACTTCGGTTACCGTGCTGAAGGATTACTCTGAGAAGGATCAGAAGACGGTATGGTTTGACTCGCGGTTCTACAGAGCCAATCTCCTCTGGGATCAGGGGACAATGCGATTCAGGGACATACATCTCTTCGACGAGAATATTGCGTCCGATTATCTCACCAAAAGAGGCACCTCAAGCCAGTGTTTATATTATACCTTGCCATTCGTTGATGGCTTTTCGTGGAGTTCTTCACAGACCGTTGCGGGCCTTCGGTTGAAGTCCGTCGAGGGATCGGTGCTACGTGGAGGCACCCCGACGGTGGATGATCGTACCGACGGCGAACTGACGGTACGATGGTCGATTCATTCCCCTGAGGGAGAGATCGTCATGACGTTTAATGAAACGTCGTTGAGCATTTCAACTGAAGGACGGCTGAAAGACAACTGGTTTTTCGAATTGTCCAGCGACAGGCAGGCGAAGCTGCCTTTTGTAAAAATAGACAGTAAGAAACTGGCGTGTTCTTTCAAGAATGCCCCTTATTCAATCTCAGCCGTGCAGGGGATATTCGCAAAGGAACCTGGCTCCGGTTTGCGAATCATTCCAGAGGAAAACCGCATTGTCTTGGACCTCTCTTCGAGATGATCCGTGGAAGTCGGCATGGACCGATCGTTGGTGTCACTTACAGACGGGATTAGAATGCAATACAGGCTAACATATCCAATAGCGACCGTGACATTGGCTTTGTTGGAGTGCCTAAGCACAAAGAATGGAGTACAGGTATGAATCAACCGTGGTTTCCCCAGCAGATCATCCAGAGAACTGTCACAGTCGCAATGATACTACTGCTGTTGCGCCTGCCCACCGTTGCGGCCGATGACGTCCTCTGGCTGGCAGAGCCGGCAGGCAACTGGGAAAAGGAGGCGTTTCCCTTGGGCAATGGCCGGTTGGGTTGCATGGTCTTTGGCGGCATCGAAGAGGAACACCTTCAGTTCAATGTGGACAGCCTCTGGACCGGAGACGAAAATCTGGAGGGCGACTATCGAGCGCCGGGTAGGACTTGCCGGTTATACACACGTGTGCCTGTCGCGGTCCTGAACCGGGGCCAGCGCATGGAGGTCGAGGGGCTTGAAGAGGGCGTTATTGCGTTCCCAACCGAGGAAGATCAGTCGTATGTGGTTGTTTCGGAGTAGCCATGAAAAGACGCGCTTTTCTCAAATACTGTCATACTGCGGCAGTCAGCCTTTCGTTTCCCTTGTTATCGATATCCCGCCCCGTGCAAGCAGGCCATCTCGGCAAACCGCCCAATTTCATGCTGATAACCGCCGACGACCTGAATTACGATTCAGTCGGGTGTTACGGCTGCGCGATCCCCGGGATCACGCCGAATATCGACAGGCTCGCAGCCAGCGGAATGCGATTCACCAACGCGCATGTGAATATCGCGGTGTGCCAGCCCTGCCGTCAGTCGATCATGACCGGGCGCTATCCACACCGCAACGGGGCCAGAGGATTCGAGCCCATCGACGAGGCGGTTCCCACCCTGCAGGAAAGCCTGCACGACGCCGGCTACCTCAACGGCATCTTGGGAAAGGAGATTCACCTGCAACCCAAGCATAAGTACTGTTGGGATTACTATATTACCGAAGGGCAGCTCGCCTCCGGGGCCGGCATCGGCAGATCGCCACAGCGGTACTACGAGTACGCGAAAACATTTCTCGACATGGCAAAGGATCGAAATAAACCGTTCTTTCTAATGGCCAACTCCCATGACCCCCATCGTCCCTTTGCCGGAAGCGCCCAGGAAAAGGCCACCTGGGGGCACGATCTACCAACATTCACCCGTTCGTTCCAAGGCGATCAAGTGCCCGTTCCTGATTTCCTGCCCGATCTGCCGGACGTCAGAAAGGAGATCGCCGAGTATTACACCTCCGTGTACCGCTGCGATCAATCAGTCGGGGCCGTACTCAAGGCATTGAAGGAAAGCGGCCTCGAAGAAGGCACAATGGTGATGTTTCTCAGCGATAATGGCATGGCACTGCCTTTTGCCAAGGCGAACTGCTATCTGGCCAGTACCAAAACGCCCTGGATCGTCTGCTGGCCCGGCAGGGTCAAACCCGGGTCGGTCGACTCGGAGCACTTCATTTCGGGGATTGATTATATGGCCACAGTTCTGGATGCCGCCGGCATAAAGGCCGTTGACGGCATGGATGGATTCAGTCTCTTGCCGTTGCTGGCCGAAAGAAAACAGCCCGGGCGCAAATACGTATTCACCGAGTTTCACAAGACCTTTGCACGCCGGGCTTTTCCCATGCGTTGCGTACAGAACAAACAGTTCGGTTATATCTTCAATGCCTGGGCAGGCAAGACCGATCCCATGCGCATGGACTCGACCAGCGGGCTGACATTCAAGGCCATGCAAGAGGCGGGAAAATCAAATCCACAGATCGCTACGCGTGTGACGCTATTCGAACATCGGGTCCCAGAGGAATTCTTTGATTTCAAAGAGGACCCCGGTGCCTTGAACAACCTGATCTCCGACCCCCGCTATCGAGACGAGATCGAACACATGCGCAGGATCCTGGAAAACCGCATGAAACGAACAAACGATCCGCTGCTGCATGATTTCCAACATCGCAAGTGAACGACCCCCAGAGGATGGGATCTCATAAGGCCTCTATAAGGGGCTTAAAAGGAGTCACTAGACGATGCCAGATTTAATTAGGTCCTTCAACAAGTTCCAGGGAAAGGATAATTACGATTTCAGACACACATAGCGGCCTTCTATTTGCCGGGGCAACGGCATTATGTTGGACCTGCAGTGCAACCACGTTTTCTCGGTCCTCCCGTCAGGTGGGTTCTCTGGCCGTGAATATCATTCGATTAGTACTGGCTGCCCTGTTCTTCATGATTTACGGTTATTTTGTGCGCGGCAAATGTCTTCCCACGGATGCCTCCATTCATACCTGGTGCTGGTTATCTCTGTCCGGCTTTACCGGATTCTTCCTCGGCGATCTCTTTTTGTTTCGGTCGTTTAATGAGATCGGCGTGCGCCTGTCCATGCTGATTATGTCGCTGGCCCCCGTCTTCGTGGCCGTCACGGGATGGTTGTGGCTTAGTGAAACCATGTCAGTGAGACACATAATTGGCATGGCAGTAACCATCTCGGGTGTAATGTGGGTCATTGTGGAACGACCTATAGAAGGGTCGCCACACCCGAACCACGTTGGGTTCAAAGGTATCGCGTATGCACTCCTGGGGGCTGCCGGGCAAGGACTGGGAGTGGTGATCGGGAAATATGGAATGATCTCTCATTCAGAGACGCAAACGCACATATATGAACCCTTTGCTGCCACACAAATCCGCACGTACGCCGGCATACTCGGCTTTTTGCTGTTAATTGTTTACCTGGGACGAACGAAGGATATTTTAAAGGCCTGTCAACGCTTAAGACCCATGACCTTGATCATCATTGGCGCCCTGTTCGGTCCATTTCTCGGGGTCGCCTTCCTAATGCGATCGATCCAATTGATTCCCTCGGGGATTTCGCAAACCATCACGGCAACAGTGCCCGTATTACTGATTCCCGTGGCGATTGTCATGGACAAAGAAAAAATTACGGTGCAGTCTCTGATTGGCACGGCTGTAACAATTGGCGGTGTTGGCATCCTGAGTTGGTAATTCAAAATTAAATCAAAAGGCCACCGTAAGATGAAGTCATTAATCACATGGTTCAGCATCATCCTGATCATTTGCTCAGTTTATGCGAGGGAATATCACGTATCACAGTAACAAGGAAGAACCTACGTGTCAAATCTGTGCGGTCTGGGCACATTCGCATCGCCCACCTATGAAGAACTCAAAGTCAAATACTATTATCCCCAGTGCCTGGTAATCAGCATGTAAAACAGCCACGGGTCGGCACGCAAATCAGCCACACCCAGGCCACGTAATAAGCCTCCCTCGGGAGGCCCACAAATACAATTTTACTTTTCCTTGATTTTACCCTTTTGTACGGACTGCTTGAACCTGTAGCTTTCGCCGTTCATCTCGAAGATGTGGCAATGATGGGTCGGGCGATCCAGCAAGGCAGCGGTCATTCGTTCGCCCTGAAAGACCTGGAAACAGAAGTTCGGCTCCCATCCGGCTGAAGGTCAGATACCCGAGCTCATCGCATATCAGCAGATCCGTTCTGTCCAGCTGGGTCAGGAAGCGTTCTAACTGATACTGTTTGCGCAGTTCCTCCAGGCGATTGACCAGGCCTGCCGCCGTAAAGAACCGGACCTTGTGTCCCTCTCGACACGCCGCCAGTCCCAAAGCAATCGCGATGTGGGTCTTGCCGGTGCCCGGCGAGCCGACCAGACAACAATTCTCCCTCTTGTCGATCCATTCGCATCGGGACAATTCCAGTATCTTCTGTTTGTTGAGCGAATGCATGACACTGAAGTCA
>DATKWR010000269.1:0-2279 GCA_035529475.1 Sedimentisphaerales bacterium
CGAAGCCTGTCGGGCCATGCTCAGCGAGACCCTGCGGACCACGCTGGCCTGGGCCATCGAGCAAGTCACCGAGAAATCGCAGAGCTATGACCATGTTGTCGCCAAGTTGGGGCTAACCTGAGATTGCAAAAGTCCAGTTACACCTTAGAAGGTGGAATGAAGGTTGAATACCCGGCTACTGAAATTGGGCTTTACCTTGCTCTCATATTCAAGGCCCTTCATGACTATGACGAGTTTATACGCAGCTTGATAGTGGGACTGGCGGGAAGAGATATCAGGAAGGGGATGGAGATCTTTCTCGAATTCTGTCGGAGCGGCCACATTCAACCAGAAGAGTATTTGAAACTCCGTACTCTGGATCAGAAACGGAGCCTTCCTCGGGGTGTTGTAACGCGTGTGATGTTAAGACGAAACCGAAGGTACTATGATGGAAATGCGTCTTTCGTAAAGAACCTGTTTCAGTGCGAACCCAGAGATGCAAAGCCGGATCATTTCGTTCGGCTGCACATCCTTGATTGGCTTGATCTGAAGCGTAATGAACACGGCCCAAAAGGCGCGAAGGGGTTTCACCAGTGTTCGACTCTGGTAGCCGACTTAGTTGCGCTCGGACATGATGCCGGACGTGTTCGTGAAGAGCTTGAGTACTTCGTTGAACAGGGATGCATCATCACGGAACATCAGCGGCCGATAATTGATTCGGATGACGACTTGATACGGCTGTCGCCGTCGGGATACACACATCTTAAGCTCATTTGGAATCCAGACTACTTGGCGGCCTGCGCTGAAGAAACGTGGCTGGAATCCGAGGAGACAGTGCGAGAGATCGCAGCGAGGATTGGACAATTCGGGCCGCGTGTGCACTACTCTCGCAGTACTGCGGTAGCCAATGCAGCGGACATCGTGGGCTATTTGGTTGACCGGGCAACGGCAACTGCAACACACCCAAGTGTTTTTCTTGCCAGTGACCTTCGGAATCCACAAGACCTATTGGCGGCTATTGCACACAAGATTAAGAATCTACGTGAGTCTACTTCGGGCGCTGCAAACGCATCAGCATTCGAAGAGCAATACCAAGAGGGCCAGGAGTTCGAGGGGCGTGTAAGCGGTACGGAAGATTACGGAGTGTTCGTCCGGCTGGATGACGGGACAAAGGGCCTCATTCATGTCTCTAACTTGCCTCGAACTCAGGAAGTAGAGTCGTTTCGCGAGCGTGTTCGTGTCGTCGTTCGTGTTTTGGCGGTTCAGAAGGAAGCCAGAAAGCTATCATTGGCGTTTGTACGTTTCCCTTGAACAGCCAAGTAGGTCAGGCTGTGCCGGCACAGCCTGACCTACTTGCCTGCGCGGCACGAACCGTCGAATCGGGCGGCTTTGGGGTTGATCTTGGCCGGTGGGTGTGGTATACAGGCGTATATTTCTCTTTGCGGGGAGAATGGATCTTTGGAAAGTCGGCTGGCGCGGCGGTGGGGCAATGCGCTCGCCCGCGGGTTGTTACGCTATGGGGGAAATAAGGGAGCCAAGCCCTCACCCCTCACCCCTCTCCCGCGGACGGGAGAGGGGAGCCGGGCTCTCGCAACGCGACCGCGCTGGCGGGCCGGGGGCGATTCTTTTCTTCGGAAAGGCGAAATCGGCGAAAATCGGAAAACAATGTCGTAAGTCGTGGATGGGAAACAACTTGCCGCCGTGCAACAACCAGTCCAGGCGACCTGATCCGGCGGCTGATGTCAAGGGGCGAGCGGGCCGATTAACCCCTTGCAGCATAAGAAGTTACGAAGAAATCGGCCCGGCTGCCGTCGGCGGGCACATAGGCAGGGGGCGGGAAACAATCCGTTTCCGGCCGGATACCGCGTCGGTGTTGGAGGACACAACCAGTTGCCCCACAACGACTTGCGAGACATTCCCGCGCAAAGCCCAACGGGAATTGTTGCGTTCGGACCGCCGAAACGGGAAAAAAACGGCTGGGTCCCAATCGACGTGCCCGGCGACACGTCAAGACAACCTTCCTGCTTCAACATTCCTTGTTCGATATTCGATATTCAACTCCATTCAACTCCATTGAACTCCCCTGTGCTCACTCTGCCGCCGGCAGACGGCCCGTGGACGCTTCGACCTTTGCCCAGAAGGGATGGATGCGGTCGCCACGGGTGCGGACGTCTTCGAGCAGGGTCTCCAGATCGGGCGTGACGAACCGCTCGGGGTTGTTCATCCGCTGGCCGTTGACCAGGATGCTCATCCGCTCCTTGAAGTTGACCATCTCCGGGGCCAGCCACACGCTGGCGTAG
>DATKWR010000270.1:0-2437 GCA_035529475.1 Sedimentisphaerales bacterium
GCGACCATCCCGAACCGGCGCCGGGCCGGGACATGGTTTTTCTGGATACAGCCGAAGTAGAGGGAGGCGGCCCTTGGAGCGGCAACTTCGTGGGAATGAGCTGGATTTTCACGCGGGCTGGCTTCCTGCCCACCTTAGAGGGCGACCCGCGTTTCTTCTTCGATCAGAGCAAAACGCCCCAGGCGTGGGGCACCGGAACCGAAGAATGGGGCGGCGGAGGCGACTATTGGGGTGGGCGCAATATGACGCTGCCTTTTGCCGGCCATCCCGTGGGCACCAGCAAGAAAGAAGCGAAAACTGAAAACGACCTGCTCAACTCAGCCTATCGTTTCCTGATTGCAGACTTCTTCCCATTCGGCAACCGGGCGGTCATCGGCTTGGAGCACGGCGGGACTAATGATTCGACGGAACACTATTCCGGCGTCGCCTACTGGTATGGGATTGATTCACCCAGCCTTGTCCTGACGGACCACTTTCATACCTGTGACCCGAACGTCGAGATTCGCGAGCACGAATACACTTCTGCCACGGCGGGCGAGCCTTATGTATTGGTCTCGCGCTACGAGTGGGGGCCCGATAGCCGGGGGGCGCGCATGTACTTCCCCGCCGAGCAGGACCTCGTGCGAACAATGAAGGGGACTTCGCAGTTCAAGATGCGTCTGGACCCCAACAACCTCGGCGTGATGCTGCGCCGCAAGTTCGACTACCTTTATCCGAACCAGTGCGCCAAAGTGTCGGTCAAGCCCGACGGGGCGGGCGGCAAGTGGCAATATGTGGGCCTTTGGTACACCGCCGGCAGCAATACCTGCGTCTATAGCTATCCCCGCTCCGAAGGGGAGCTCGGCAAGACGCAGCATACCGTCATCACGAGCAATCGCCGCTGGCGTGAGGAGGAATTCCTTATTCCACGTCATCTGACCGAAGGCGTGAAGCGCCTGGAGATCAAAATCGAGCACGTACAAGACGCCAGGGAACTATTCCCCGGCCATCCATTCCCGGCCGAATCGGTCTGGAGCGAGTCACGGTACTGGGCTTATTGCTACAAGATGCCGTTTGTAGTGTGCCCGTAAGGGCATCCGGATAAACGCCTGACGGCGTCACTACAAACCACCATTCACCACGTGATAGCCCATCGGCGCGATGTCTTTGCCGTCGGGCAGCCGGTAGGGTTTGTCGCCGAAGTTGACGGTGACGATGACGCCGTTGGCGAAGGTTGTCTGCTGGACGTCTCTGTCGGCAGTCACGAAGCGATGGCCGGTCATCTCGGCGTAGCCGACCGCGCGCGTGATCGGGCAGATATCCTTGTAGCTCGCAGCGAAACGATCCTTGTATTGTCCCCAGACCTGACGGTTGAACATGAACATCGGGGCCGTTCCGTAGAGAATGTTGAACAGGTCGCGTTTCTGCCATAGCGCGGGCAGCTTGTTGTTGTAATCCCCCCAGTACCACTGCGCCACGACACAGTCGTGATAGACGAGCTCCCAGAGGGGCAACCGGTACTTGTGCCCGACCTGGAACCTGGCGACCCGCTCGGGGACCTCGTCGAGAATCTGGCCCATGTTGCGTCCGGCGTCGGGGACACGATAAGACCCGAGGCTAAGCATTCCCTCGAAGTAGTGGACATAGGGGACCGCCGCATCGTGTCCCGTTTCGCTGCCGGTGACGAGGTTCATCGTTTGCGACATGTAACGCAGCAGCTCCATCTTCCAATGCCGGCTCTCGCTGCGGGTCATCGGGTGGTCGGGATGGTAACATTCGCGCCAAGGCGAGGCCGTCGTCGTGTCGATGAACCGACAGCGATAAGGATGCGTCTTGAGCTCCTCGGGCACGCGCTGTCCGGCGTATTGGATCGCCTGCTTGTCGCACAGTACGCCGCATGGGTACATCTGGCCGTCTTTGCCTTTGACGCGCCAACCCGGGCGCGGCTCGCCTTTTTCGTCGAGCATGATATCAGCCGGCCAGCCCGCCTGAGTCCAGTCTGAATGCTGGCCCCGGAGCTTATCCTTGACGATTTGCGGGTCCATCAGGTCCTGGTAAATGTCGTAACGGCTCGTCAGGACGCCATCCATCCGGTTCATCGCCTCGATGACCTCGGGCGCTTGGCGCTGGCTCCAGAGAATGCGCTCGATGCCCAGGGCCTTCATCTCGCGGACGATGGACAGGGCATCCTTCTCCCAGGACCAAACGTTCACAGCCCCGACGAGCAAATCGACGTTCGGATTCTCAGTGCGTTTCTGTTCGAGCGTCTTGAGCAGGCCCGCCTCTTTCGCGTAGGCGCGGTATCGTTTGCAAATTACAACGTGCCCGCCCCGGTCGAAGAAAACGTAGCGCAGTTTCCGGGTATAGCCGAAACGTCCCTTCTGCGGGTCCCATACCGGCGCGATGCAGAGGTTTCCATCCAGACGCTTCATTTGAATGGATGCATCATCGGGCGTTT
>DATKWR010000271.1:0-19641 GCA_035529475.1 Sedimentisphaerales bacterium
ATCCGCCGGGCTGATGGGACGTACTCGCGGCTTCTGATGCACCGCCAGCTTATCCAGCCGCCCCGGGGCTACGTCATCGACCACGTCAACGGCTGCGGCCTGGACAATCGCCGGGCCAACCTGCGCTTAGCCACCGTCGCTCAGAACGCCTGGAACGCGGGCGGACGCAGCGGCCGCTCCGGCTATAAGGGCGTCTGGCTGGCGAAGGGTAAGGGGCTGTGGCGTGCTTCCATCGTCTGCTGCGGCCGGAGAAAGCACCTGGGCTATTTCCGCGACAAGCGAGACGCCGCCAAAGCTTACGACCGGGCCGCGAGGCAATATCACGGCGAGTTTGCCCTGCCGAATTTCCCGAAGGAATGAACCGGCAGAAGACGGGACACAGAATACAGGAGACAGTGGCGCAAGCCATCCCTGACGGCAGAGACAGAAGAAGCGATTAGGGGCTTGGGTTTGTTGACTGGTGGAGCCGGCATCGGTAGTATTGTTGGGGCCTGCCGGTCGGGGGTTCTGGGTGGAATCGCAATGTTCTCAATCGCCGGCAATGAGGTTTAGAAAAAGAGTCGCAGCAGACGGATTCGATTTCGTCTGCATACGGGGATAGTAATATCAATACGATCTTTCGTTCACTGAAATACCGCAATTACCGTCTGTTTTTTTGCGGGCAGAGCCTTTCGCTGATCGGGACGTGGATGCAGCGGCTGGCCGTAGGCTGGTTCGTCTATCGGCTGACTGATTCGGCGCTGTGGCTGGGTATTGTCTCGTTCGCCGGCCAGATTCCGTGTTTCTTCCTGACGCCGTTCGGCGGGGTCGCGGCCGATAGATACAAGAAACAAACGCTGCTCATCGTTACCCAGGTTCTCTCCATGTTGCAAGCGTTGGTGCTTGCGCTGCTGGTGCTGACAGACAACGCTGCGATCTGGCACCTGATCATCCTGAATATTACTCTCGGCGTGATAAACGCGTTTGACATGCCGGCGCGCCAGGCCTTTGTCGTCGAAATGGTGGACAAGAGAGAGGACCTGGGCAACGCCATTGCATTGAACTCTTCGATGGTGAACGTCGCCAGGCTGCTCGGCCCTTCGGCGGCGGGCGTCCTCGTCGCCACGGCGGGCGAAGGCGTATGTTTTCTCGTCAACGCGGCGAGCTACTTCGCGGTGATCGTCTCGCTGCTGCTGATGAGGGTGAATCCGCCGGCGGTGCAATCGAACAAAGGCACGGCGTGGCAGCAGATAAAGGGCGGGTTCCGCTACGCTTTTGGCTTTGCGCCGATAAAGTACATCATACTGCTGCTGGCGTTGGTGAGCATCACGGGAATGCCTTACGTGGTGCTGATGCCGGTCTTTGCGCGAGACGTTCTTCATGGAGGCCCAAGCACGCTGGGCTTTCTCATGGGTGCTTCAGGAGTGGGCGCTTTGATAGGGGCGGGTTATCTGGCCCGACGTAAAACGGTCCTGGGGCTGGGCAGGATTATCGCCCTAGCGGTGTGCCTTTTCGGCGTTGGGGTCATCGGTTTTTCTCTATCGACGATCATGTGGACATCGATGTGTTTTGTGCTGCTGATCGGCCTGGGGATGATGGTCCAAATGGCGTCGTCCAATACGATCCTGCAGACGATCGTCGAGGACGACATGCGGGGCCGCGTGATGAGCTTCTATGCGGTGGCTTTCCTGGGAATGGCGCCGTTCGGCAGCTTGCTGGCGGGCACCCTGGCCCACAGGATCGGGGCGACGAACACGCTGCTGACAGGCGGCGTGTGCTGTATCCTCGGATCCGTCTTGTTTGCAGCGAAACTGCCGTCACTGAGAAAGATTGCTCATCCGGTATATGTGCAGAAAGGCATTATCCCGCAGGTCGCCAAAGCAATACAGACCACGACCGAGCTGAGTATGCCGCCCGAGGATGGCCTTTAGCTCCGCGGGACCTCTCTGGCGGCTTCGGTCATTCTTTCAAGGCCGTCGAGGCATTTCTGGGACCACGTCTCCAACGTGTCGCGCGTCTCGTGCAGCTCGTCGGGCGTCATGAAAGCCATCTGGGTGATCATCTGCTCGCGTTTACTCACCTTCGGCTCGGCCAGGCTCCAGCAGTGGACGATGCCGAGATGCACGCTGCCGACCTCGTTCGAGTCGTCGTTAAGCAGGGCGACGACGTGGTCCGTATGGGGACTCTCGACGGTAACCTCCTCAGTCACTTCACGCTGTACGGCGGCAAGATAATTATCGTACAAGTAGGCAAACAAAGGGCTATCATCAGCGTCAATCGGATTGATGTGGCCGCCGATGCCGATGGAGCGTTTTGCGACCAGGCGCTTCTCGCCGGCCCGCTGGCCCCGCACGTAACTCAGATACCTGCCCCGGTGCGTCATGATGACGTAAGGGATGATCTGCTTGAAGGACGGGTCGTGCTCGGCCTGCGAACGCGGCATGAAACGCGGGACGCCCGGCACGAAAATCCGCTCCAGATAGCGGTCCACGTCGAAGGCCAGGCCGTCGAACATGCCGACCTGCTCGATGATCTTTCGCTCGATTACCAGTACCTGCTCTTCCGGCATTAAATCACTCCCATGTCAAAAAAATGGTGGGGTGAGCCCCACCTGATAGCTTCAACGGCTGTGCGTTTGATCTTATTATTGTGAGAATGACCGCAAAGGCAAGGGAAAAAGCAGGCAGAACACAGAAGAAAGGGGACCGGGGCACCAGGAAAACAGGGTGTGGCGATCAGGATAGCAGGGAATCAGGAGGGGACGATAGACGCAATACGAAATACGCCCGGCCAGATGCTGCGCTACCCTTTTGCTGGGCGAGATACAGGATTCACGAGGGCGATATTCAGGAATAAGCTATCTTGAGCATATCGCTCGATTGCTGATAATAGTAATGTCTGTGGCTTTGTGCAAAAGGTCGGCTCGGATTTCGGTACAGCAAGTAAGAATGCGATAATGACATTCTCGACCAAAGGGCTGTTGGCACGGAAGCTCACAGAACTTTTCAAGCCCCTGCCCAGCTCTCCTTTCTCCGCACGCAAGCAGGGGCTTTTTTTTCGCCGCCTGTGGGTGCAGCCGGTCTGTGCTTGCAAAATGCCGCCGCGTGCATTACCCTGACCGCGAATGAAGTGAACGGACCGAACAAAACAGGATTCATTGGGCATGGTCAAAACGCAGAACATCACGGTCAAGACAAACGGCAACGGCGAGGTCGTCAATATCACCGAGCAGGTCGGCGCCGCCGTCGCTCAGGCGGATATCCGGCAGGGGACCGTGACGGTGTTCAACGTCGGCTCGACGGCCGGGATTACCACGACCGAGTACGAGCCGGGACTGGCGGACCACGACCTCAAAGCGGCGTTCGAGAAGCTCGCCCCGGAGAACGGCCGCTACGAGCACGAGCTGACCTGGCACGACGACAACGGCCACGCCCACGTGCGGGCCTCGCTGCTCGGGCCTTCGCTGTGCGTGCCCATCGTGGATGGCCGGCTCACGCTCGGAACGTGGCAGCAGATTATCCTGATTGATTTCGACACGCGCCCGAGGACGCGAACCATCGTTTGCCAAATCGTAGGAGATTGAAGATCGAATTTGAGGCTGTACTTTTCGACCTGGACGGCACGCTGCTCGACACGCTGGCCGATATCGCCGGCGCCGCCAACGCGGCGTTGAAGCGTATGGGTTTCCCGCCGCACCCTGTGGAGAACTACCGGTATCTTGTGGGCGATGGCGCCGGCTGCCTGGCCCGGCGGGTTTTGGGCGAGGGCCGGGATGATGAGGCGACCGTCGAGCGGTGCAGGCTGGCCATCGCGGAGGAATACCAGACCCACTGGTCGCGCAATACCAAAGCCTACTCCGGCATCGCCGAGCTGCTTACCGAGCTGAGGGCTCGCGGCGTGCCGATGGCCGTGCTGTCGAACAAGCCTCATGATGCGACGACGAGGGTGGTTGAGTTCTTCTTCCCCGACAAGCCCTTCCGGATCGTCCGCGGCGCGCTGCCGGGTGTCCCCATCAAGCCCGACCCGACGTCGGCCCTGCAAATTGCCCAGGAGTTGAGCATCGAGCCGGCGCGGTTCATCTATCTCGGCGATACCGACACCGACATGAAGACGGCTGTGGCCGCAGGCATGTTTCCCGCCGGAGCGCTGTGGGGCTTCCGCACCGCCGAAGAGCTAACCGCCGCCGGCGCGCGGAGCGTGCTCAAAACCCCTCTGGAGCTTCAGACCCTGCTCGACGGCCGTTAGCGGCATCACGAACACAGATGACAGACGATTCTTTGCCGCAAAAAGGCACAAAAGGGCACAAAACTGTAACCGCAGACGCCGTCCTGAGCTTGCCGAAGGATGAACGCGGTTTCGTAGGGTGGCGGCTCCATTCGGCCCGAGCTCATGGCCGAGGGCTGCCCCAGCAGCATTTGTCATGCTGAGCGGAGTGAAACGGAGTCGAAGCATCTGGCCGAGGAACTTAATGCACCTCACGACTTGTCATAACCACCAAGCATGCCCTGAGCCAGTTCGACTACGCTCATGGTAAACTCCGTCGAAGGGAGCATGAAGACCGCGAAGCAATAGTCAATAATCAATAGAAAATAATCAATAAAAAACGTTTGCTTATCCCCCGGCCTTAAGCTACTTTACTTGCTCGAAGGAGCAACGGGGACTGCGGGAGCGTTATGCAAACTATGCACACAAAATCCATTGGACGTGCGAAATTGCTTAGCGGAAAAAGCACCTCTGGAAGAGTCTCTTTGGATTAACCACCAATGGAATCAGCACGAAATCGAAGATCCGGCTTTTCTTAGACGGATCGAAACCGCCGATGGACGCGGATTCGTACGGTGGCGGCTTGCCCCACCAGCTTCGTTTTGTGAAATGTGTAGGTGTGATCCCCATTCTGCCCGAGGAGTCCCCTTTGGCGATGCCCACTGGACGGCCACGACTACACTACGCCTCAAGCTCCAATCAACCCTCCCTCCAGAGGAAGACCCAAAGTACCTGACACCTTTAATTTCCCCAATACTACATCTAAAAAGAGACCAATTGTTGGATTTTTAGCGATTTGGTTTTCTTGGATCTTTCTGGCCGTTATGTGGGCTGAGGTTGCGGTCAAAATCATTGAATGATCCGTACACTGCGTTATTATGAAGGCTATAGTATAAGAAGGAGCCGTTTGTTACGTTATATGGGAAATGTCAGTTCAAACAGTAAGGAGTAGATATCATGGCCTCCGCAATGAATCGTCGTCAACTTGTGAAAGTCGCCGGGGCAGGGATTGCTGCTGCTTTAACTGGTGTGAGACCTTTACTTAGTGCCACATCCGAATCTGTACTCAACGTTGATCCTACTCCCAGGTTCGATTTGTCGCCATACTTGTTTATGCAGTTCATGGAACCTCTTGGCACAACAGACGGATCTGTAGCCGCAGCCTGGGATTTCAGGACAAATCGCTGGCGTCCTGACGTTGTTCAGGTCACTCGGGATTTGGCTCCCACGATGATTCGCTGGGGAGGGTGTTTCAGTTCCTACTATAAGTGGAAAGAAGCGGTGGGGCCGCGTGATAAACGAAAGCCGATGATCAATCTCCTCTGGGGCGGAATCGAAACCAATCAGGTAGGGACTGCGGAGTTCGTGGATTTCTGCCGCCAGGTCAAGGCGGACCCGCTGATGTGCGTCAATTTTGAATCCGATGGACGTGAGCATTGGACAAAAGATCCATTTGGCAGCGTACGATGCGGGGATGCCCAAGAAGCCCGCGAATGGGTGGATTACTGTAACAACCCCACGAACCAACTGCGGTTATCACATGGCCACAAAGACCCATTGCGGATTCCCTTCTGGCAGATAGGAAACGAGACTTCCTATAGTAAGAAGGGCTTCGATTGCGAAACTGCTGCGGCCAAGACTGTCGAGTTTGCCAAATCCATGAGAAAGGCAGATCCGTCCATCAAGATTATTGGATGGGGTGATAGTGGGTGGGCCAGGCGCATGATAGAGGTGGCGGGAGAACATCTGCAATACGTCGCCATACACCACATGTTCAGACCGGACAGGGAACAAAAGGACTCGCCACTTCAGGGTACAGAATACCGCAAGGACCCGGCCCGCACGTGGGCACACCTTATGAAGGCGTATGAGGCCCATGAGCAGAAGATCAAAAATGCGTGCGAGCAAGTCAAAGGTCTGGGTATTCTCCTCGCCCTGACCGAGTGTCATTTTGCCCTGCCCGGTAGGAATCGGTGTGAAGTGCTTTCATCTTGGGCGGCGGGTGTGTCCTACGCCAGGTTCATGAATGTACACCTCCGCTACGGTGAACTGCTCAAGATTGGTACCCTCGCAGATTTCTGTGGAACACGATGGCAAGTGAACGCGGTGATGATCCCAGTCCCGGGGGGCGAGGCATTCTTGATGCCCGTTGCCAAGGTCATGAAGTTCTACCGCGAGCACATGGGCAGCAACTTCCTCCAGATTAGGCATGTACCGGATGGCTTGGATGTGGCCGCCAGCCGGCGAGATAGCACGATCATTCTTCATGTGATCAACACCAAGAGGCAAAGGTCTATTACGGTTGATCTTGGCGTGGAGGGCCACGATATCAAATCCGGCAAGATCTATGAAATGGCTACAGATCCGGAATTTGAGGTTATCTCGGCCATGCCGGATCCCCTCGTTCCCAAGGTCAAACAGCTGAATGGTAGCAATTGGACATTTCCTCCTGCTTCTGTTTCGGCAGTGGAGCTTGAGATTATATGAGCGAATAACCATCGCCACGATGTGGCGCACTCCATAAACGACTTCTGCACAGTCAGCTCTCTCAAGCTGCCGGCCCTCACTTAATAAATTTGGAAAGACTCACTTGACATCGGGGGAATTAAAGGTGTCAGGTACATTTTTGGAAAGACCAGATTGAAGATTGCCGCGGCCCTATGGGCCTCGCAATGACAACCGGTGCCGGACTGTACATTGACAAATCGACAAATCGGGGGACAGCATACATAAAAAGCCGGGTAGTTCTTATTCGCTGAACTGGTCAGCGTCGAGGTTTGTGGTTTGTCTGAAAGCGCTCGTTCGGCCGTAGAGTCTTTCCTTGACGTCTTTGCGATACTGAATCGCAGGATGTGACACCCATCTTCTTCGAGGGGTTGCGACCAGCAGCTCGGTCGATTCGATTCGCGTCGCCGGGCCGGCCCGATCAGACCCGACGCGGCGGCCCTGCAGATCGCCCGGGCGCTCACCGCTACCGGCGTCAGAATCCTTCTCAAAACCCCTCTGGGACTTCTGAACCTGTTGTATCCTTGACAAGTCACCCTCTATCCTCGCTCGGCGCGTCTTGACGCGAGGCTTGGCCGGCTTGGCGGGTGGAAGAGAAATTTCTTGAGGATTCTCAAGATTCCGCCGGATTTTCTTGACATTTATACTGCGACAAAGTATGTTTGTTGTGTGGCATTTCAAATTCCGCCCCGCCAAGCTGCTGGGAGGAAGGAGAAAGAAGGACGTGCAATTCATTGTTCGCAAGTTTGTGGAGCTATCAGGTGTGTGTTGTCCGCACACGTCAACGGTCTCATCAACATCGACAATTTGCAGAGGAGAAGACAAATGGAAGGTAAAATCATCACCTTAGCCGCAGTCTTGGCCGTTATCGGGTTCTCCGGCAGCTTGTGTGCGCAACCAGCCGCGTTCACTCATCGGGTCGAGCGTCTGGAGTTGGTTGAGCCGATTGTGCCCGAGCCCATCGATCTGGCGGCGGTGCTCGCCGAAGACGAACAACAAGACCCGTATGGCGGGCCCTATCGGTTCGGCATCGCCCGATCCGTCGATGTCACGCCTCAAACGGACGGGGTATGGGAAGAAATTGACGAGGAGACATTGCTGTGGCGGTTGCCTATAGCGTCACCGGGAGCGGTCTGCCTGAGTCTTGGGTTTACGCGCTATTTCATGCCTCCGGGTGGCAAGCTGTACATCTATACGACCGATGAGAGTCAGGTTCGCGGGCCTTTTACCGAGACCGACAACGCGGAACATGGCGAGCTGTGGACGCCGCTGCTGAACTCCGACGCAATCGTCGTCGAGTTGACCATCCCGGTTTTGGAAGTGCCCCAACTGGAACTCGAGCTGACCTCTGTCAACCACGGCTACCGCGGGTTTGAGACGGAATGGACTCTTCTTGCACTTGGAGATTCACTTCCGTGCAATATCAATGTTGCCTGTCCACAAGGTAATTCTTGGCGAGATCAGATTCGGTCGGTTGCCTGGTATCACATGGTCTCCGAGGGCTACCAACTCTGGTGCAGCGGGTCGTTGGTCAACAACACCGCCGCAGATGGCACGCCCTATTTTCTCACGGCGTTCCACTGTTTTGATCCTATTAGAGATCGCCTCATTGAGGACCCTTACGGGGCTGCCAGGACGATGGTTGTCTATTGGAATTACGAGTCCTCCACCTGTGGCGGCACATGGGCTTCCGATAGCCAAAACCAGTCCGGCGCCACGTTCAGGGCCGCGTATTGGGCATCGGATTTTGCGCTCGTGGAACTGGGCAGTAAGCCTCCCGCCTCATATAATGTGTATTACGCCGGATGGGACCGAAGGGATGTTGTACCGTCCAGTGGGGCGGCCATCCATCATCCCCAACACGATTTGAAGAAGGTCAGTATCGAGAACGATCCCTTGAGTAAGATTCGACTTATTCCTCCTGGTGTCGATTATGGCATTCATTTCATGGTGAATGAATGGGATGCCGGTCTTACAGAACACGCCTCTTCCGGAGGTCCATTCTTCAATTCAGACAAAAGGATTGTGGGGCAGTTGTTCGGATCCCCAGGGGAATCCACTTGTGCTAATGTACAGCCCAACTATTTCGGGCCGTTGTACAGGTCATGGGATGAGGGTACAAAGCCCGATAGGCGCCTGAGCGACTGGCTCGATCGGGGTAACACCGGCGTAACCTTCGTGGATGGAAAGAATCCTGTTGGGACGACCGTGCTAACATTCGAAGGGATTACGACAGACGAGATAGCATATATATCAGACGGGTATGGCGGGTTGTCCTGGAGCGGATCATTCTGTGTCTACAGGCCGCCGGCGGGGGCCAACAATGGTTATGTGAACGGCAGGATCTCGCCGGACTATGTGGCATACAACGGGGACGGCAACCCCGTCGAGATGAGCGGTAGTTCGTTCGATTTCGTCGGCGCGTATCTGACGGCAGCGCATCAGGAGCGTCTGGACATCATGATTGAGGGTTACCGCTCCGGCTTGCGGGTTTACAGCCGGACGGTCATCGTGAATCGGCAGTCCCCGACATGGATCTGGCTGGGCTACGAGGCCGTGGACCGCGTGACGTTCAGGCCTACCCCGCACACGGGGCCTGGATACCAGTTCGTCATGGACGATATGGTCATTGAACGGTCTCTAATTCCAGGGACTGCAACCGTGTACGCTTCGTCGGATGTGCCGAAAGATATCTGGGACAACATGAGTGTATTTTCCACGTTGGTGATTGCCGACACGGGCAGAATTGCCGATATTGACGTGAGGCTGAATATTACACACACGTATTGTGAAGACCTGAGCGTGTATTTGAGGCCGCCGCCAGGCCTCGGTGTGTACCGTATAAAATTGTTCTCAAGTATAGGCAACTCGCATAACAATTTTAGCAATACGATACTCGATGATGAGGCGCCAAAGGCAATTACGCAAGGTGCCGCCCCGTTCACCGGGTCGTACAGACCTGTAGGTAGGCTCAGTGCCCTGTATGGCGGCAGCATAACGGGAACATGGAAACTTGAAATCTCGGATGAAGCCCGGTGGGATCAGGGAATGTTGAACTCATGGTCCTTGATCATTGAAAAATGAAGTTTCATCCGCTGTTGTCAGTCCTTCTTTTGGCGCATTAACATGCGAAGTGCAACAAGTTGCGTTGTGACGGTCAAGGAAATAGGGGGACAGCATACATAAAAAGCCGGGCAGGGGGAGTCCCTTCGGTCCGTCGAGCTTTGCCGGACTGAGGGCGGAACTGCGCTCCGCCTTGCACAATGCTTATTCGTGTGTATCTGCCCTGGATGCCCTTGGCATGGCGATGTCACAGGGCAAAGCCGCGTGGCTAAACTCAAATCGTGTCCATTCCCGTTCGGCACGCTCAGGGGGGACTGTGTTCGTTCGTGGTTAGACTTCTTTTCGGAATCTTTTTGTTCCCGACCGTGAAAAAAGGGGGTATAATGTAGGTTGACACTCTACCATGAAAGAGAAACTGTACGTCGAGACCAGCGTCATATGAAAGAGCGATCACGCGATCTCAAGGTCGTTCGGCTGGCCGCGAAAAGGACAGGCCCAAAAAGGGAAAATAGGGTGCGTCCCGAATATTCCTCTAATCCCGGATTTCCCAAATAGTGGGTGACAAATGGAGTTGAATTTGATAGTATAGAGTCTATGGAGACCATTCAAACCAGTTTTGACTATCAGATGCAGGAGAACCCAATGGGTGAAAGCAAAAAGGATGCTCTATGAGTCAATTTTAATAGAAAACTGAAGCTCGAATTTCATGGAGTGAAAGTCACCAGCGATGCAGGTTTATTAGCGTATCGAGAGATTGATGATGTGTTTGGATTAACAGATATGGTTGCTTGCGAAATGACAGATAATCGAACAGGCAAGAATACACAGCATAGCATAACAGCTTTGTTACGACAGTCAGTTTACAGTCGTTTGGCAGGTTATGAAGATACAAACGATGCCGAAAGATTATCTGTTGATCCTGCCATGCGTCGCGTTATCGGGGAAAGAGCAAACGATAAAACCGCTGCTTCTACAAGCCAGATGGGTAGATTTGAAACAGAGATACTAACACAAGACAGAAATCTGCAATACTTGATGAATCTTCCCGGTCAATGGATTGATAAGGTTCATCAGCGTAAGCGTATCAAGGAAATTATTCTGGACATGGATAGTTCGGACAGCCCTACATTCGGAAGACAGGAAGGCTCTGCCTTCAATGGTCACTTTGGTTATACTTGTTATCATCCGTTGTTTGTCTTTAATCAGTTTGGTGATATAGAGAGAGTCCTTCTTCGCAATGGCAATGTTCACAGTGCCGATGCCTGGCTGAGCGTTCTCGAACCAATCGCAAGTCGTTATCGAGACTTTAATATCGCTCGGTTTTTTCGAGGCGATGCAGCTTTTGCCAATCCTAACATGTACTGCTATCTTGAAGCCGAAGACTATTTCTATGCTATACGCCTGATAGGCAATCCCATATTAGAAAGCAAGATTGAGCATTTAATTACCCGACCTGTAGGTCGACCACCTCAAAAGCCCATCGTTCTTTATCATAGTTTTCAATACAGGGCTGCCAGTTGGGACAAGTCTCGCAGAGTGGTCGCTAAGATCGAGCGGCATGCAGGAGAACTATTCCCAAGAATAGGCTTTATCGTAACCAATCTGAGATGGAAATCCAGTAATGTCGTGAGGTTCTATAATAAACGCGGCACAGCAGAACAATGGATCAAAGAAGGCAAGTATGCATTGAACCGGACTCGACTGTCATGCCACGATTTTATTGACAATCACGTTCGTCTTCAGTTGTTTCCATTAGCTTACAATCTTGGTAACTTTTTGAGGCGATTAGCTTTACCAAAGAAGATTAAGGACTGGTCGTTCAGGACGCTCCAGGTGAAACTGATAAAGATTGGCGCCAAAGTGGTGAGGCATTCGAGATATGTGATATTTCAGATGGCAGAGGTGATGGTGTCAAGATCGCTGTTCTGCGATATTCTCGAACATATTAATCATTTGAAACCTGTGCCAATTGGATCAGGGTAATGCCAAGAATTGCTGAACAACTTGAATTTATGAAAGTGAGGGTGGTCAAGGTCTGTGCAAAAGTAGGTATTGGAAGAAAGGCGGGGCATAAATAATCGTGTTTTCGTACAAATTTTCAAAAAAATTGGCTCGAAATCAAACATTCTTGATTGTTCAAGGTAATTTCGGTAAGTTCATTGATGTCATACGGAGAAATTGTTTTTTAAAGCGTGTAAATGGGAAATCTCAGAATAAAAGGGTTTCATATAGCGAATTGTATAATCACCTTAACAAGAGATGGTACTACTATCGGAACGGTACTTAGTCAAATAAAGGCCCAGTCGGGACAATGGTATCACGTCGCTTTCGGACGCGGGCGCGGTGCATCCAAGGACAGAAGGCTATTTATCAATGGCAGGGAAGAGGGCGCTGGCGAAGTGGAAGACGATTTTGCATCACGTGTTAAGGAGCCTGGTTATGTTGAAGGAATTTGTCTGGGTGCTGTGTATGCGTCTGTAAAATCCGGCGACGCAGATGTTACATCGTTCAAGGGCGCTATTGGGGAAATTGCGGTTTACAATCTGTTTTTGAATGCGCACGAGGTACAGAAGTTATATAAGGCCGGATTTCCCAGATAGTTCGTGATAAAAATTGACAGGATTTCAATTGTATAGAGTCTATATGAAACAGAGATTTTGAAATAAAGAGCTTTTACACTTAGTGAATTTATAGTTTTACGCAATGGATTCGTTTTGTGATACAAAGAATAGTTTGAAAGATTTGGTGTCAATGTGTCACCAAAACCAATACATTACTTTTTATCTGGAGGATTTAGAGACATGAAGACCGAAACGAGAATGTGTGTGTGGGCTTGTGTCTGCGTACTGGTGCTGGCCATGCAGACCTGGGCCTGGGAATTCAATACCGATGGCCACCGGGAGGGATGGACGCGTGCCAGGTGTACCATTGATGTCAGTGATGGTTATCTGCTGGTGAACGTAAACGCCGGCACGGCAAACCTGCATGTCATATCCCCCCCTGGGCCCTATGACGGCAATGAAATAACCGGTCTTTACGCCAAGATGCTCGCCTCACAGGACGTTTCAGGCCTGGCGGGCGAGAAGGTCCGGTTCTTTGTGGAGCAGGGCGGCACCAACAAGACATTCGAATTGGCAGGCGATCCCAATCAACCCGAGGTTGTTTATGTAGGCCTGGCCTCAAATGCGAATTGGAACGGGCAACAAATCGACGTGTTCGGGCTTTACCTTCCCCATAATGCCCCAGAGGACTACCAGGTGAAAGTCGATTGGATCCGCCTGGAAGGCCTCTATCTCGATAATGAGAGCTTCGAGTACTGGGACGAGGTCAACGATACGATCCTGGGCTGGAGCACGGACCCGAATTCCGGTTATCGCTTTGATGAACAGGAAAATGTCAATACGCGCGAATGGGCCGTGGCCGTTACCGGGACCGGTCAAGGCCAGTCCCTGAGCCAGGACATCAAAGGTGGTTTGGACATGGCCAAGGGCGAACAGATCTTTCTCACTGCCGCTTTCAAGGTCCCGACCGGATCCTGGGATGAAAACGCCCAGATCGTCCTGAAGGTGGGTGAAAAAGGTCCGGACGGCTGGAACGATGACCCGGTGCCCGTAGCCGTGGACACCTTCGATGAGTTCTTTGAGGCCTCCACCGTGTATACCCTGCAAAACGAGCCCGACAAGCGGGAGGCGCTGATTGCGCAGCTCACCATCCGTTCACCGGAAGGTTCCGTGATTTACATTGATGACATATTCGTGGACGTGCTGCCCGAACCTGTGGATCCCAATCTTGATATCCAATACGGCTGGCCGATAAACTGTGTGAAACTCGCTGAAGGCCAGGAGATCACCATTGACGGTATGGTCACACCTGAGGAATACGCCGGTGCCCAGGTCGTGGTGTTCAATGCCGATACGGCGAATAGCGCGGATCCCTACGATCCCAACCTGATCCATGAAGCCAACTTTCAATTTCAACAACCGTACCAGTCGATGACGTCGCTGGAGGACTTCAGTGCGACCTACTATATCATGTGGGATGACGAGTACCTGTATGTGGCGCTGTCCTGCCAGGACGACAGTTATGCGTGGAGTGGTGATTTACCCAACCAAGCGGACTGCCTTCAGTTCACCCTGGGGCAGACTCCCGATGATCGATACGTTCCGAATCACTACATTCCCACAGTCGCCCCACGGGATTCGAATGGAAATCCCAGTGCCTGTAATGTTTTCCAACCGGGCACTAACAAGTGGTATGAGTACGACCTCTTCCAGGATCCAGTGGTGCTCTATTCCGGGCATGTGGATGACGAGACCCAGGACTGGTCCGTCGAACTCAAGATCCCCTGGATTGCTATGATCGGAGATTTCCAGGGGGATCTGGTCAACGGAGACTCGGACGGCGACGGTAAAAATGTCTTTCCGCCGGATCTGCTGGATGAAGTCGGTTTTACGATCCAGCCGAGAGACTGGGATTATGTGGGAGATACTCCCACGCTTGGACTTTCCGCCACCAACCACGGGGGTACCTTCCCATGGGCTCCCCTCCCTGATGATCATGTCCAGCAGCGGCTGATCTTTGTAGGACCGGCAGAATAAAGGGTAATTTCTATGGAAATGTTTGGACTCCGACAGGATCGCCATCCTGTCGGAGTCTGTCTGTTGCAGGCGAATGCCTGCCTTCGGGGGTCTGACCTTAAATTATAAATTTACTTTCATTGGAATCCTGGATGATTTGCGGCTCTACGACCGAGCGTTGTCGCCGAACGAGATTGCCGGGCTTGCAGGCGTAACTGTGCCCTTCGATAAGCCGTTTTAGTCAACGTCGATTTGATACCGGCCGGACTTCCCTGCGAAGCCGGGATAATGTGTGGACCTGTTGAAGCTCGGGGCCGGGAACGGTATATAGGAAGACGCAGTAAGAACAATGCTGAACTGACCAACTACAGTCGCAGGGGGTAGGCAATGAAACGAGGTTTTACACTAATTGAGCTGTTAGTAGTGATTGCAATCATTGCCGTACTGATGGCCGTCTTGATGCCTTCACTGCGTATTGCCAGAGAGCAAGCCCGTAGTATTAGCTGCCGCAGCAATGTAAGAACCCTGACTTTTGCCTGGCTCATGTACAAGGATGAGAATGACGGCAAGCTGGTGGGCGGCCATACGCTCACGACTCAAGTTCCAAACCCGTGGGTCCGCGAGCCACCTAACCGGGGGGACAGCAGCATCGAGGAAAAGAAAGAGTACATAAAACAAGGTTTGCTGTGGCCCTATGTCAAGAAGATAGACGTGTATCGCTGCCCCTCTGATCGCAGGAAGAACAGTCCGTACCATAAGTACGCTTATCGCACGTATTCAATTCCGGGCGGGATGTGCGGAGTTCCGGAAAGCGGGGGATGGGAGATTCTGCCCTGCATGAGATATTCCGATATAAGGAATCCCGTCACGAAATACGTCTTTCTGGCCGAGTGCGACCCCCGAGGGGCAAACTACGGTTCGTGGGTCATGCATCCAAAATCGAGACGTTGGGTGGATCCGTTCGGCATCTGGCACCGCAGAAATACCAGCACTCTGAGCTTTGCGGACGGCCATGCGGAAATGCACAGATGGTATAGCGAGACCTTGATCGGATGGAACGAGCTGGCGTTGTGGAGCCCTCAAAACTTCGCCTTCAACAGAGATCCTGCCAGTGGCGATGAGTCCGAAGCACGGGACTTCGAATTTGCGCTGAAGGGCTACGCGTACAGGGCCCTTGTTCCATAGAACCCCAGGGCGCGGTGCATTCGGATTGAGGGCGATTCTGGGAGATTGTGTAAGCGTGCGTGAGGTAGTTGTGCTATGATAGGCACAGAAGAACCAGAGACAAAATGCTCTACTCCAATGGGACGTTGACTTGAAAAGAACGCTCTTTCTAAGAGCCATGGAGGTCTGTCATGCCAAGGCTGAAAGGTTTTACTCTCATTGAACTGCTGGTCGTGATTGCGATCATCGCGCTGCTGATGGCCATCTTGATGCCGGCGCTGCAGCGTGTGAAGAAGCAGGCAAGAGGGGTCGCCTGCATGTCCAACCTGAAACAGTGGGGCCTGATCTTCGGGATGTACACGGATGACAACGACCACAAGTTCTACGGCGCCTGGTCCACCAGTGAACAGGGCCACGTCTGGATTGGCGCGCTCAAGCCTTATTACAAGGATAAGAATATCAATTTCTGCCCAGCGGCCACAAAGCCGAATGCGGATAATGGGGTACAAGGCGGGGCGCTTGAAGCGTATGGTGTCTTTGCGCCGGATGACGTCAGGTACGGTTATGCCAACCTGGCGGGTAGCTACGGCATCAATGACTACGTAGGCGATCCGTCCAAAGCAAGAAACCCCGGCGGTGTGATTGGCGGTCCTTCGCGGTACTGGGTGTCGCCCGATGTGCAAGGGGCCTATCGTATCCCGCTGTTCCTCGACGCGATGTGGCTCGGCGGCATGCCACACCATACGGACACACCTTCGCTGGTTGAGGAGGTATACGGAAGCGGGACCGGAATGATGCAGCGATACTGCTGTAATCGCCACGAGGGGCACATCAACGCTGTTTTTGTGGATTTCACCGTACGCAAAGTGGGGCTCAATGAGCTGTGGACGTTGAAGTGGCATCGTGAGTTTGACACTGGTGGTCCGTGGACCATTGCCGGCATGGTCAAGGGGTCCGACTGGCCCGAATGGATGAGAGGGCTTAAAGAATATTAGTGCAAAGCGAGGTCAGGTGCCTTGCGGTTGCTTTGACAAGGAGGACAACATAAAGGCCCAATTCCAGAGCAAAGTTCTCGCCGAGGAATCATATTTTTCGATCTCCGTTTAGATTTTTTCGAAAGGTGGTAGAGGTGAGTGCCGAAAAGCCATGTTGGATAGGTGCGCCGCCGAGACCGGAGGCCAAGCGTCGCGTATTTTTTCACGGGGGAAATCGGGGGACAGCATACATAAAAAGCCGGGCAGGGGGAGTCCCTTCGGTCCGTCGAGCTTTGCCGGAGTCAGGGCGGAACTGTGCTCCGCCTTGCACAATGCTTATTCGTGTGTATCTGCCCTGGATGCCCTTGGCATGGCGATGTCACAGGGCAAAGCCGCGTGGTTAAACTCAAATCGTGTCCATTCCCGTTCGGCACGCTCAGGGCGGGCTGTGTTCGTTCGTGGTTAGACTTCTTTTCGGAATCTTTTTGTTCCCGGCTGGGACAAGGGGTATAACATGAAGCGGCAGCATCGAGGCAGCGCCAGACGAAGAAACTAAAGATGTGGGTCTTAATCGATGAACAGGCAACGAGCGTTTACTTTGATTGAGCTGCTGGTGGTGATCGCCATCATTGCTTTGCTGATGGGAATCCTGCTGCCAACGCTGCAGCGGGTCCGTGCGCAGGCGAGGGCGGCCGTCTGCCAGGCGAACCTGCACCAGTGGGGCCTGCTGTTCAACACCCTCGCTCAGAGCAACGAGGGCCTGCTCCGCGACCGGGATTCCTGGGACCGCTGCCGGACCCAGCAGTTCGCCTATTACCTCGACAACTTCGACTACGAGCAGTTCTGTCCGATGGCGGCGCGCAAGACCAGCTCCAGCGGGGCCGGCGGCACGTTCCTGGCCTGGTACTGCCCCCACCATCCCTACCGCGCGGGCAGCTATGGCCTCAACGCCTACACCCCGGCCTACGACGGCGGCGAGCGGCTGGGTCATCCGCTGCGTGTCAAGGAGCGGTGGACGAGCATCTATATGAAAGGCGGCGCCAACGCCCCGATCATGCTGGACTGCGCCCTGTGGGCCGGGGACCCGATGCCCACCGATACCCCCCCGCAGACCGAGGGGCAGGCCGCCACGGACCCGACGATCGGCAGCAACAGTATCCGGCCCTTCTGCATCCCCCGTCACGGGGGCTTCATCAACGGCCTCTTCATGGACTGGTCGATCCGTAAGGTGGGTATCAAGGAGCTTTGGACCCTCGAATGGTACCCTGGTTTCGACACGCACGGCCCCTGGACCCGCACCGGCAGCATCGACTGGCCTGAGTGGATGCGAAGGTTCAAGGATTAGCCGCCCGCCGGGGGAAGTACGACCATTCACAGAGATTCTTCATCGCGAGGCTCAAATCGGGGCCGGCGTCACAGTTGGTGACTTGTTTGAAAGCGCTCGTTCCGCCGTGGAATCCTTCCTTGACGTATTTGTGATGCTCGGATGAAAAGAACCTTCACCAGGATTCTACCGCCCGGTCAGGCGGTTGGCCATGTTTACGAGGTCCTTGTGGGCTTCATCGAAGGCGTCGGCGTTGACCTTGTCCATGGCGTAAGGCCTGAGGTATTCAATGAACTCGATGCGGTATTGAATCACCGGCAGATCGTCTAACGTGGGATTATCCGGGTATGAGAACCCATCCTCGTTCAAATCTTCAATCAGGTCATGGCGGTCGTTCGCCGATACGCTCGGATCGTTGATAAGCTGGATATAGACGGCGTCGGCCTCGGGATCGTAGCCGATCAAAGCCAAAGCGGCCCGTGCACGTTTTGCCTTGTAACGCGGATCCTCGTCAACCGGCTCTGCCGCCGGCTCCGGTTGAACTCCGGTATCACTCTGACCATCGGCATCCGCCACTGATGTCGGTGGGCTGACGGGTTCAGGCGCGAGCGGCTCCGGCTCGACAAAAACCTCCTCAACAGGCAACGGCTCCTGGATGTTTTGAATTTCCGGCTCTTTCGGCGCCTGACTGGTTTGCGGTATATCGGCCGGTTGCGCCACTTTTTGAGCCTGCGCAAGCTGTTTTTCCCGAGCCGACCTGAAACGAAATTCCCTGATGGCCAGCCCCATTCCGACCGCCGCCAGAAGAACAAGCACTGCGCCAGCCAATTGCCTGATTGATATTGGCTTTTGTCCAGCACCAGACCGGGATTTCCCGTTTAACTTCATAATCCGTGCTCCTGCACACCACGTCATCAATTATACCACAATATCCCAATTATACCACAATATCCGGGTGCCACAAAATTCGAGCTTGAGTCTGCGATCAAAATCGAGCCTCAGAGCGTCCTTGTCTGCTTCACCCATAGGGTTCTGCCGTAACAGAGCCGGCGCAGAACTCGCCGCCGCCGGCGCCAGAACCCTCCTAAAAACCCCCCTGGAGCTTCTGAAACTGCTCGACGGCCCAAGTTAAAAGAAACGGACACGGACGACGGAAGACCTCAGACGCCGTCCTGAGCGAAGCCGAAGGATGAACGCAGAGAACGCGGATTCTTTGACTTCATCATTCGACATTCGGTGTTCGTTATTGGATATTCAAAGCTTCTGTCTCCTGTGTCCTGTATTCTTTTTTTCGGAATCACTTTGTTCCCGGCCGGAATGATGGGTATAATTATGAATAAGCAACATTGAGGAAGCGACAGAAGCTGCAAGTAATGTCATTCCTGTGAAACTTGTCCTTCCGTCGGCCATCAGATCGGGCCGAATGGAGCTTAGGCAAAAGAGCAGAAAAAGGATGCAAGTTTTGCGGGCAATAGGTAGTTATGTGAAGGAATTAGGTTGGGCAGCTTTTTGCCTCTTTCGAAATAGGTAGGGCGTTCCCGCAATTGCGGAATTCGCAACAGAATTGAGACAGTTTGAGGTGTTAAAACCTTTCGAAATCGTTGTTGTTCTGGAGGTATTTGATCATGAACAGCATTGAATTACGAAAAGAAGAAGCCGCGTTCTATTTTAATCAGGCGATCCTGAACATTTCAGGGCTTGGTGAAACCATTGAAAAACAACTTGCGCACATGGGTAGCAACAAGGAAAATGCCAAGAAAGCGATTGATAAGATTTTGAGCAACAGCATAGT
>DATKWR010000272.1:0-9847 GCA_035529475.1 Sedimentisphaerales bacterium
GACCACCGCATTGTCGCTGAAGCTCTCCTTTTGATAGGATACACCGCGCCCACCTTGACAGACATTCACACATACAAGTATAATCACCTGATAAGGAGCATCGAGCTTAGTCTGTAGTCTCTTTGTTAGCACGTGAGGATACTGATGGTAGATGGCCGGTTATCCCACTCCGCAAAGGCTGCTTTGGCCGAGCGCGTCAAAGAGCTGACGTGTCTTTACGGAATTGCTCAGATCGCGGGAGAACCAGGCATATCGCTGGAGGAAATCATCCAACGGATCGTGGAGCTTCTCCCCCCCGCCTGGCAATACCCCGAGATCGCTTTCGCCAGAATAACCCTGGATGGGATTTCCTATACGACCCCGGGCTTTCGCGAGTGTTGTCAGAAGCAGACGGCCGAAATTATTGTGGATGGTCCGTCCAGGGGTGTTGTGGAACTGGTTTATATCGAGGAGAAACCCGATCTGGATGAGGGTCCGTTTCTCAAGGAGGAACGCAGCCTGATTGACGCCGTAGCCAGGCAGGTAGCCCTGGTCATCGAACGCCGAGAAGGCGAGGAAGACAAATTGAAGCTCTATGCTCAACTCAGGCACGCCGATCGGCTCGCCACCATTGGAATGCTTGCTGCGGGGGTAGCGCATGAGCTGAACGAACCTGTAGGGAATATTCTGGGATTTGCCCAGTTGGCAAAAAAATGCTCCGGCGTCCCGACTTCCGCACGGAAGGACATCGAAAAGATCGAGACGGCCTCTCTGCAAGCACGGGATATCATACAGAAGCTTCTGGTCTTTGCTCGACAGAGGCCGCCTGAGAAAACGCGGGTCAATCTGAATCACGTGGTGCAGGACAGTCTGTTCTTCTTCGAGGCTCGGTGTGCCAAAGAAGGGGTCGAGCTGATTCGCACACTTTCGCCGAACCTGCCGGACATCACGGCGGATCCGGCTCAGTTAAATCAGGTTCTGGTCAATCTGGTGGTCAACGCCCTGCAATCAATCCCCGGCGGGGGCAGGATTACCGTTGAAACACGATTCGGCGACAACAGCGTTTACCTGGTTGTGGCCGATACCGGTACCGGCATGAGCAAGCAGGTTCTTGAAAAAATATTTGTCCCCTTCTTCACGACGAAAGACGTCGGCCAGGGGACCGGCTTGGGTCTGCCCGTCGTCCACGGCATCGTCGCCGCCCACGGCGGCTCAATTGACGTTGAAAGCAAAGAGGGTCACAGTACTCGTTTTGAGATTCGACTGCCGATAGGCACGTCGCGCAATACCGAGGAAAACGGTTAGTATGCCAGCTTCGCCAAGAAAAGAGCGGATTCTCGTTGTGGATGATTCGGCAGCGACACTGGAGGTTCTCCAGCGAAATCTCATGGCGGCGGGCTATCAGGTTTTTGCTGCACCGGGCGTGGCCGAGGCCATTGAGGTTCTCGACGGCACGGCACTGGACCTGGTCATTACAGACCTTAAGATGCCAAGGGTGAGCGGTCTTGATCTGGTGCGACATACGCGCGAGAACTTCAAAGACACCGAGGTCATGGTGATCACGGGTTATCCTTCAATCGAAGGTGCCGTCAATGCGGTCAAGACCGGCGCCGAGGAGTTTCTGGCTAAACCTTTTACAGACGAGGAGCTTCTGTCCGCGGTCCGGCGCGTTCTCGATAAGCTGAACGTTCGCAGGTCCGGGCACACAGCTCTGGATCACGTGGTCTCCGCGCACAAAGGTTTTATCGCGGACTCCAAAGCAATGCACGGAGTCTTTGCTGCCATAGCGAAGGCCGCGCGCACTTCGGCGACCGTTCTTATCAGCGGGGAAAGTGGCACCGGAAAGGAGCTGGCGGCTCGGGCCATCCACTACGGCGGTGCCCGCTCTTCGGCGCCCTTCGTGCCCGTGAACTGCGGCGGAATTCCGGAAGCGCTGCTCGAGAGCGAGTTGTTTGGGCATGTTAAGGGAGCGTTTACCGGAGCCATTGAATCCCGCGCGGGTTTCTTTCATGCTGCGGATGGTGGCACGATTTTTCTGGACGAAGTCAGCGACATGAGCCCGGCCATGCAGGTCAAGCTTCTCCGCGTGCTGCAGGACCAGGAAATCTGTATGGTGGGGTCCAACCGGACACGAAAAGTGGACGCAAGGATTCTGGCGGCCAACAACAAGGACTTACAGGGTTTGGTGGAAAAGGGATTGTTCCGCGAGGACCTGTTCTATCGCCTCAATGTCATAACCATATTCATACCACCTCTGAGGGAAAGAGGTGGTGACGTGCCGTTACTGGCCCGGCATTTTGCCGCTAAGTTTGCCGCAGGACTGGGCAAAACGCTCCCTGATTTTTCCGATAAGGCTCTGCAATGTCTCAAAGACTATAACTGGCCCGGAAATGTAAGAGAATTAGAGAATGTGATTCACCGCCTCGTGGTGATGACCGACGGGGACCTTATTGACGTTCATGATTTGCCGTCTCTTATGCGTTTCTCAGCCCTGCGGAAGAGGGGATTTACCCGGACTCTTGCCGAAGTGGAAGCCGAATACATAGGCAACGTTCTGGCCAGCGTGGCCGGCAATAAGACGCGTGCTGCAGAAATCCTCGGTATAGATCGTAAGACACTGCGTCAGAAGCTCGAAAGAAAAGAAAAACCTTCTTCCTGAGACGTCAAGTACCGGCCAAATTCTCCCCACTGGTTCAGAACACCCCGCCAATTCCATCTATTCGGCTCAAACACAGCAGCGTCACGAGCGCGGCCTGAAAAGAATCTGTTTCACCAAATTTCTCCATTTTCCTCTGTTTAGGCTTACGATTCTCTTGTTAATGCCTGGCAACTCACCTATGAATCTCCGTTTTGTTTGCCCTGCGCAGTGACCGGCACGGTTTTTGCTGTTGTGTTGGGGGTAAAAGGCTATGTCGAGGAGTAAATTATGTCAGATACTCTATACCGCGGTTTATGTTCGACGTGTAAGCATGCCTCCACTTGCGCGTTTCCAGGGGATTCTCGAAGACCTTCATTCTATTGCAACGAGTTCGAAATCGAAATGACGACTCCTGGGAAAACCGGCGCAGACAGCATGTCCCAATCGACGGAATCTTCCATCCCAAAGGTTGAGGAGTCATCTACATTGATCGGACTGTGCAGGGATTGCGAAAACAGCCAAACCTGTGCTTTCCCAAGACCCGAAGGCGGTCGTTGGCATTGCGAGGAGTACCAATAGAATGAAACAGCAGAGCACTGCCCCAAATACGGACAATAGAGATGGTCTCGAAGACGTGGACTGCGAGCGCATTCTAAGAATCGTGGAGAAGCACAACCGGGACAAGGGCGGACTTATTGCCGTCCTCGAAGAGATTCAGACGGAATGCGGCTATCTTCCGGAAAAGGCGATCAGGATAGTAAGCGAAAGAAAAGGGTACTCACTGGTTGACGTATATGGTGTCGCCACATTCTACCGCTCATTCAGCCTGAGCCCAAGGGGCAGGCATCTTGTCTGCGCCTGTCTTGGGACAGCGTGCCACGTCCGAGGTGCGCCAACGATTGTTCAGGAAATCGAGCAGCAGCTCGGAATCAAGGCTGGAGAGACTACCGCCGACCGGGAATTTACTCTGGAGACGGTGAACTGCCTTGGCGCATGCGCTCTCGGCCCGGTGGTTGTCATCGATGGTCATTACTTCTCCCAGGTCAGAAAATCAAGCGTGGGTCACCTTTTGGAGCAAGCCGTGACAGGATTTGACAGGCTGGAGACAGGAACCGATAAGCGGGTATTCCCTCTCGAGGTAAACTGCCCCCATTGCAACCATAGTCTGATGGACGAGACCTCTGCGGTCGATGGCCATCCATCCATCAAGGTAAATGTTTCCTTTGACCACAAGGACGGTTGCCTCAGGCTCTCCTGTCTTTACGGCAGTTACAATTTCTCAACGGAGCTTGATATCCCGACGGACGCAGTAGTGAAATTCTATTGTCCACATTGCCGCGTGGACCTGCCCAGCACATCCAACTGTTCAATATGCAGGGCGCCTATGGTGCCGATGCTCGTCTATGGTGGGGGCATAGTGAAAATCTGTTCGCGTCGCGGATGTAAGAACCACATGTTGGACTTGATCTGACTGATACAGCACGACGTAAACGAGCGGATGAATATAGGTCATTATGTAAGGTAGCGAGATGCTAAGATTATCTTCTACAAGTGAGCTAAAAGAATTGCGGAGCGTGCTTTCTGATGCCAATGATGAAAACAAACACTGCATCATTATTCCCACGGGCACGTGTGGGCAAGCTAGTGGGGCCGGTGGCCTTATCCGTGTAGCTAAACGCGAGATTCTGGCGAAGGGCCTGACTCAAAAGATTCGCCTCCGCATCACCGGGTGTCATGGTTTTTGCCAGATGGAACCCTCCGTGCTTGTCGAACCTCGCCGGGTTTTTTACCCAAGGATTGGTCTCAAAGAGATGGAACGTATTATCGAGGCCGTGGCCCGCGAAGAGGTGCTTGAAGATCTACTTTTCAGGGATCCGGAAACTGGCCATCCGGTGGAAAAGCAGGATGATATACCTTTTTTCAATAAACAGGTTCGCAGGCTCCTTGTCTGGAACGAGAAAGTAGATCCTATCCGCATTTACGACTACATTAGAATTGGCGGATATTCGGTGTTGGTGGGAGTATTTACCAAAGGCAGCGCTACCGGAATTGTCGAAGAGGTCAAACATTCCGGATTGCGGGGCCGAGGCGGCGGCGGCTTTCCCACGGGATTGAAATGGGGACTACTGGCGAAGCAGCCAGGTAACGGCGGCAAGTTCCTCGTGTGCAATGCCGATGAAGGGGACCCCGGCGCTTACATGGACCGCAGCATTCTCGAAGGCAACCCGCATAGCATCATTGAGGGGATGATCATTGGTGCCTATGGAACTGGCGCAACAGAAGGTATAGTTTACGTCCGCAAAGAATACCCACTCGCAATCAGGCATTTTGGTGTTGCGCTGCAGCAGGCACGCGAAATCGGGCTTCTGGGCCCAAATATTCTCGGTACGGGTTTTTCATTTGACATCAGGCTGGTCAAGGGTGCCGGCGCATTTGTCTGTGGTGAGGAGACGGCGCTGATCCGCTCCATCGAAAGCAAGATGGGAGAGCCGCGTCAGCGGCCGCCGTTCCCGATCCAGAACGGTATTGATGGTAAACCCACGGCAATTAACAACGTTGAAACATGGGCAAACATCCCGCTAATCTTCAGGCTTGGGGCCAAAGAGTTCGCAAAAATCGGCACCAAGAACAACTCCGGCACGAAGATATTCAGTCTGGTCGGAAAGGTTAAGAATACAGGTCTGGTCGAGGTACCGATGGGTACCCCCATCAAGGAGATTGTCTATGACATCGGTGGCGGCCCGGTCGGAAAGGCCAGGATAAAGGCCGTTCAGACAGGTGGGCCGTCGGGAGGCTGCATTCCAGCCGAAAAGTTTGATCTGCCGGTGGATTACGACAGTCTGGCTGAGGCCGGCTCAATCATGGGCTCGGGCGGCATGATCGTCATGGATCAGAACACCTGCATGGTGGATGTCGCCAAGTACTTCATGAACTTCCTCAAGGATGAGTCCTGCGGCAAATGTTTCACTTGCCGAAAGGGGACCCAGCGGATGTTCGAGATTCTCGACGATGTCTCAAAAGGTCAGGCAACCATTGAGCACCTGGATCTGCTGAAGGAGTTGGCGGACGCGGTCAAAGACACCACGATGTGTGGGCTTGGACAAACCGCATCCAATCCCGTGCTGAGCACGCTCAGTTACTTCCGCCAGGAGTACGAACAACACGTGATCGATAAGAAATGTGCTGCTTTCGTCTGCAAAGAATTGGCTGGAGCCCCATGTCAGACCGCTTGCCCCTTGGATACCCAGGCATGGCGCTACGTTGCCCTGATCGAAAAAGGCGAATATGAAGAGGCCTACAAAGTGATACGCCAGGCCAATCCTTTTCCGTCGGTCTGTGCCCGAGTCTGTGACCGCAAGTGCGAGACCCGATGCAACCTTGCCGCCGGTGGGGGCGAGGCCGTCGCGATTCGAGCCTTGAAAAGGTTTATCACGGACCGCGTTGAGCCGTCGGTATATCAACCAGTTCGGACTTCCCCTCAGGGCAAGCACGTCCGCGGAGTCGCCGTTGTAGGCGCGGGCCCCGCCGGTTTGTCAGCCGCCCATTACCTTTCTTCGCTCGGCCACAGAGTGACGCTCATCGAAGCGGAAGAAAAGCCGGGCGGAATGCTTCTCAGTTGCATCCCAGCTTATCGCCTGCCCCGGAACGTAGCGCAAAAGGAGATCGATGCGCTGCTCGACGAGAACATTACACTGCGATGCGGAACGGTTCTGGGCCGAGACGTAACTATCGACGAACTGCTCAAGGATGCGTTCGGAGCCGTCTTCCTGGCGATAGGAGCAGATAAAAGCTGGCGGTTGGATCTTGAAGGAGAAGACATCAAAGGGGTTTACACGTCGATGCAGTTCCTCAAGGCATTCAATTTAAGAGGCGAGGAATTGGCGAAAGGACACGTGGGTATTATTGGCGGCGGCAACTCCGCTGTGGACGCCGCAAGAGTCGCTATTCGCCAGAAAGACGTCAAGAGTGTAACGCTCCTGTATCGCCGCACCGTCCAGGAAATGCCTGCCTACGCCGAGGAAGTCGAAGCGGCTCTGGAGGAAGGTATAAAGCTTCAAACGTTAGTCTCCCCCATAAAGATTCGATATATTGATGCCGCCCTGGCTGAGGGGGTAAAGATCGAGACATTTGTCGAACCTGTAAGAATCGACGCCAGAAACGGACGGCTCGCTGATATCAGGTGCCTCAGAAATAGACTGGGGGATGTTGACGTCAGCGGCCGGCGCAAGCCCATCCCCCTGCCGGATACCGAGTTCGCGATTCCCCTCGACACCCTGATCGTCGCGATCGGCGAGCGTCCGGACAGCGACTGCCTCGGCCCGATGGGATTGGAACTCGACAAAGGCGGCCGGTTAATGACCGACCCGGAGACGCTTTCAACGAATCGCAGGGGTGTATTCGCCGGCGGAGACCTGGTGACGGGTCCAAATACCGTGGCAGATGCCATTGCGGCGGGCAAGAAGGCCGCTCACGTCATCGATCGCTATCTTCGGGGCGAAGAGATGATTGAGCCATCCAGACCAAAACGGCCGGAGGTCTTCGTTGAGCCCGCCGCTGTCGATCGGGACCGGCTCGAAGAGGCGTCAAGAGCAGAACCTCCCACTCTTGCGGCCAAATCACGCAAGAAGAGTTTCTCAGAGGTGGAAATGGCATTCTCTGCCGAACAGGCAAGGTGCGAGGCCCGCCGATGCCTCAGATGTGATCTGGAGTTCACCCGGCGCAAACAAGACCTCGAAGTCAAATGTGCAGCAGTGGAGGAAGAGTCGGCATGATTACACTGACGATAAATGGTCTGGATGTTTCGGTCGAAGAAGGCACGACCCTGCTGGAAGCCGCGAGATTTCTTGGCTTCCCCATTCCAACACTCTGTCACATGGAGGGATTGTCGCCCTATGGGGCCTGCCGGCTCTGCATAGTCGAGATTGGAGATAAGGCAAGGGCGAAACTGGTCTCTTCATGCACGTACCCGGCTGCAGAGGGGCTAAACGTCCGGACGGCATCACAGCGAGTGCTCGCAGCGCGTCGAATGGTTCTGGAATTGCTCCTGGCCTCATGCCCTCAGTCGAAGACAATCCAGGACCTGGCTTCGGCACACGGCATTCGCCGGCAGCGTTTCAAACAAGAGTACGAGGACTGTATCCTGTGCGGCTTGTGTGTGCGAATGTGCCAAGAGCAGATGATGGCCGGCGCCATCGGTTTTAGAGGTCGAGGACAGAACAGAAGCATCGGCACGCCATTTGATACAAAGTCCGAAGTCTGTCGGCTGTGTGGCGGCTGCATGTATGTTTGTCCGGCCTGTCAGCTTCGATGCACGTACGCCGAACCGGAGAAAGCAATCTGTGGAGGCTGCGCTAATCTGACCCCACCGTGTATCGAGAAAGAACAGTTCGCGGACATGATGTGCTACATGAGTCCTTGTGTAGCCTGCGAGATAAAGAAAGATTAAGACAAGCAAAGGAGCAAGACAAAATGTCACTGACGCTTTCGAAGATCAATGCCTCGGCTGCGACCCTCACAAAAAACAGAACGGAAGGCTCCGTTGTACCCGCTTCGGGGATGTGTGTGACGTGCGTGGACGGCTGTATCGGGATGTGTGAGATCGGCAAGTCCGCCTATCGAGGCCACGAGGTCATCTATCCGCAACCCTTCGGCGTGGTGACCACCGCGGCCGAAAAAACCTATCCCGTCGATTATTCCCACTTCAACATCATGGGGACGGCCGTCGGCGCCCATGGGATCGAAGCCGACAGCGACAAGGCCATCTTCCCTGCCGTCAACCTGGAAGTCGCCATCGGTCATGACAAGGGCCTCAAGTTCCGCTATCCATGGATCATTCCTGGAATTGGCTCGACGAACATAGCCAAGAACAACTGGGAGGGTTTGGCGATCGGTTCGGCTTTGGCCGGAACGGGGCTGACCATCGGTGAGAACGTCGTCGGCATGGACCCGGAGACCGTTCTCAAGAACGGCCGAGTGCTGGACACCGCCGACCTGAAGCGCCGCGTGAAACTCTATCAGGACCACAAGAAGGATGGATACGGCGCCATCATTGTACAAGCGAACGTTGAGGATACACGGCTGGCTGCGCAAGAATATGCCATAGAGAAACTCGGCGTCGAATGCGTGGAACTAAAATGGGGCCAGGGCGCCAAGGACATCGGCGGCGAAGTGAAGATCAGAGATCTCCAGAAGGCCCGGATGCTTCACGAGCGCGGTTATGTCGTGCTCCCGGACCCAACGGACCCCGGCGTTATCAAAGCCTTCGAACGGGGCGCCTTCAAGGAATTTGAGAGACACTCACGAGTCGGGATGGTCAGCGAGGAATCGTTTGCCCAACGCGTGGAAGAATTGCGTCGGGCGGGCGCCAAATACATTTTTCTTAAGACCGGCGCTTACCGCCCGGCGGACCTCGCCAGGGCCGTTGCGTTTTCCTGCCGGTATGGAATCGATCTTCTCACCGTCGATGGTGCAGGTGGCGGCACGGGCATGAGTCCATGGCGAATGATGAACGAGTGGGGGATCCCCCCCGTCCATCTGCACTCGCTTCTGTATCAGTATGTCAGGCGCTTCGCCCAGAGGGGTGAGTCTGTGCCTGCCTTGGCGGTAGCCAGCGGATTCACCTTTGAGGACCAGATCTTCAAAGGACTTGCCTTGGGCGCACCGTTTGTGAAACTGGTTGGCATGGCCCGGGCTCCAATCGCAGCCGCCATGGTCGGCAAGACCATCGGACGCACAATGGACGAACACCAGATTCCCGTCTATGTCGAGCGGTTCGGCACGTCGAAGGATGAGATTTTTGTCACGGCCAGCGCGCTGCGCCGGGAACTGGGTGATGAGGAATTCGAGAGACTACCCACGGGTGCCCTGGGACTCTACACCTATTATGAACGCCTTGCCCAGGGCCTGCGCCAATTGATGGCGGGCAGCCGCAAGTTCTCCCTGGAACACATCACCAGGGATGACATCGCGGCCCTGACGCATGAGGCACAGGCAGTCAGTGGAATTCAGTATGTAATGGATGCAGATCAGGAAGAAGTCGAAAAAATCCTCGGTAGCTGACGGGAAAGCAACCTGCTCGGAACGCCGTTCAATGCGATCCTGGCCCAGGCGAAGGTTGATCGGGGTGGATTCCATGATCTGCGCCGCACATGTTTAACGCTGTGGCTCGCCAATGGCCTGTCTGAATACGATGTCATGTATCCGGCGGGTCACTCTGAGGTCGAAACAACT
>DATKWR010000273.1:0-20419 GCA_035529475.1 Sedimentisphaerales bacterium
TCGGATGGTCCATCATGGCCAGGGCCTGACGCTCGGCCTCAAATCGGGCGATGACCTGTTTGGTATCCATGCCCAATTTGATAATCTTGAGGGCCACTTTGCGGCGGATAGTTCCTTCGCTGTCGCTCAGGACGCCTGTGCACGCAGGCCCGAACGGCACGGACCGCGTGCTCGGCGCCTGCTCAGCCATATACACGACCGCCATCCCCCCTTCGCCGATTTTTTCGAGGAGCTTATACCGGCCGATGACGGTCCCAGGCGACTCGGTAAGAGGAGCGTCATCAAAGGTCGTGCCTATATCAACCGGCGGGGTGTCGAGAAAATTGCCGGCTTCTTCGCCGGCCTTAAGCAGAGCTTCGACGTGGTCATGGAGGGCCGCGTTGCTGCCGCAGGCGGAATCCAGGTATGCGGCCCGCTCGCGGCCCGCCTGCTTCTCAAGGGCGGCGTGATAAATGGCCTCGATATCCTTCAGCTTGAAATCCACAATCGACTCCCTGTGAATCCCCCCATGCTATAGTGCGAAATTCAGGCCGGAACCGGCTCACGAAAAACCAGAAAAATGCAAAAAAAATCGCGGCAGCAACGTGTGTCAACTGCTTCTCTTGATACACTGGAAAAGCCAGGCCCGCGCAAAAGACCAGTGCCGAATCGCCGTGGCGCGGGAAATTCCCAGCACTTCCGCCGCCTGGTCGATGCTCAGGCCCGCGAAATAGCGGAGTTTCACCAGGTCAACCTTGGTCGAGTCTTCAGCAGCCAACTTCGCCAGCGCCTCGTCCAGGGCAATAAGCTCGTCAGAACTCTCATCGAGAGCCGCTGGCGCATCATCGAGCTCAATTCTGTGGTGGTCCCCGCCATGCTTGAGGCTCTTCTTGCGGCGGGCGTTTTCGATGAGAATTCGCCGCATGGCCTCGGCGGCGGCCATGAAGAAGTGGTTCCGGCCGTTCCAGTTCCGGCATTCGGCTCCTACCAAACGAATATACGCTTCGTGCACCAGAGCAGTCGCCTGGAGCGTCTGGCCGGGCGGTTCTTGTGATAGTCTCTGCGCAGCCAGAAGACGCAATTCCTCATAAACCAGCGGGAGCAACTCGTCTATCGCCTGACTATTGCCTTGCTCAATCGCATTCAGAATCCGCGTCACATCGGTCATGCTTATTCATTCCCTCGTGAAGACAGGAAGATTCTATCAAATATGCTGGAGGACTTCAAGTACTGGCATGCGCCGTTCGTAGTGTGCCCGTAAGGGCATATTCGAACGAACGCCTTACGGCGTCACTACAAGCGGCTACAACGGATTCATCACGATGACAGCCACATCGGTCAAGTGCTCGATGTCGCAGGCGGGGGTGACGGTGATGTCCCAGAGCAGGGGATTCTCTTTGTTGCTCGTGCACTCAGAGACGGTCCCTACGATTACCGGCGTCCCCAGGAACGCGGGCTTTTTCTGTGCATAGATAAGAGCGCCGGTTTCGACTTTCTGGCTGGTTGGGACCAGCAGGACTTTGGCGGAGCGTCGGCCGTCGCCCTGCATGATTCTGTCGGCGTTCGATCCTTCTATTTTGACGGCCATTTTGGATTCGGCATCGGTGATCAGCCGGACGCGGGCGGTGCGGCTGTCCACGGCGCAGATGGTTCCGACGACGCTTTCATCAGACAGGACGAATTGGCCGAGCGTCAGGCCGTCTTCGGCGCCGCGGTTGACGGTCAGCTCGCGGTGCGAGGCGGACGCCTCTGCGACAACAACATCAGCCACCACGAAACTGACGCCCTTCCAGGCGGGTCTGGCCCGCAGGCCGGACAATCTCTCGACTTGCTCGCGTTCCTGCCTCAGCCATTCCGTGACGTTGGCAAGGCGGTTATGGAGCGTGTCGTATTTTTCACGGCTCACGAGCTCGCCGGGCGAAGCCTGCGCCGAAGCCATCAAGCCGGACACCGACAGCGAAGCATCCGTGCCCAGATGTAAAGGCCAGCCGAAAATGCGAACAAAAGCGAACTGAAACTTGCTTGTCAGGCTCCGAGGAGCAAATAGGAGAACAAGAGCGGCTAACAGAAGCGACGTGAATAGAACTCGGTCAGGAACTCTGGTCTGCCTGTTTGTCATAGTCGTATCTCTTTACACAGATCGGTGAGTGGCGATTGGCAATTGGTAACCATGCAGCGGCGCTCATTCACCATTCTCCATTCAGCAGTCACCCTCTGACTGAAACTACACCCGGTGGGCGGCATACTGGTCCCATCTGGATTCGCTGTTGTCCATCGTGTCCTTCCACAGCTCCAGATTCTCCAGATAGATGCAGGTTCCCCTGGCTACCGCGGTCAAAGGATCCTCGACGATCTGGACTTTCAGACCGGTGGCGTTCGCCAGCGCAACGTCCAGTCCTCGCAGCAGGGAGCCGCCGCCGCAGATGTGTATGCCGTTGTCGATCAGGTCCGCCGCCAATTCCGGCTCGGCCTTCTCCAGCGTGGAGGCCACTGCATCGATGATGGCCGCGACGGGGTCGCGGAGGGCTTCACGAATCTCCTCGCTCGTAATAATGATCTTTCTGGGCATCCCGGAGATGGTGTCCCTGCCGGCCACTTCCATCGTCAATTCCTCCTCGAGCGGAACGGCTGAGCCGATTTGTACCTTGACCTTCTCGGCCCTGGCCTCGCCGACGAGCAGGTTGTACGTCCTCTTGAGATGGGTGATCACGGCGTCATCCATATTGTCACCGCCGACGCGGATGGACCGGCACGTGGCGATATCGGCCAGGCTCATGATCGCTACCTCGGTGGTTCCCCCGCCGACATCGACGATCATCGAGGCGGTCGGATCCGTGATGGGCAGCCCGGCGCCGATTCCGGCCGCCATCGGCTCTTCAACCAGATAGACCTTGCGAGCGCCGGCGCGTTCGGCGGTGCTGATGACAGCCTGGCGCTCGACGTCGGTGATTCCGCTGGGCACACCGATAACCACACGCGGCCGGACAAGACCGCTGCCCCCGTGGGCTTTGCGGATGAAATAGGCCAGCATGGCCTCGGTCACTTCGAAATCGCTGATGACCCCGCCTTTGAGAGGCCGGATGGCGCTGATCGAGCCGGGCGTCTTGCCCAACATCTCGCGTGCCACCAGTCCGACGGCTTGCCCGTTGTTCAGGACAATGTTGGTTCCTTTGCGGACGGCAACAACGGTCGGCTCATTGAGGACAATGCCCTTCTCGCGGACGCAAACCAGCGTAGAGCAGGTTCCCAGGTCGATCCCCATGTCCGTACTGAACAAGCCTAAGAGAATGTTCGGCACCATCTGTGATTCCCTTCATAGTTTTGACGTGTCGGGCGCCAACGGCGGATTCTTCGCCGACATGACACCTCAACCGCCTGTAGTTCGGCTCTACCCAAAAAGCACTTTACGTAGATTTGCCCAATGGTGCGCGTGCCCGGCAGGCCCGCTATGGCGGCGTTATTATAGGAGCAGGAGTTTTTTAGGCCCGATATAAAGCAGCGATGGACGTGCAAAGACATCCCCGGCCGCCCACGTCGCAGGCAACCTCTTGCGCGGGTCTGCTTTTATCGCCATGTATCGGGGTAGTGAATGGACTCAGGCCAAATATTGAATCTTCTGCACAGCTCCTCCACAAGTGCTTCGGTCCTTTTGATCTGGAAGTCGGTGGTGCGATCTGTTTCGCTGTCCGTTGTCAGGCAAACGAAAATAGTCAGGGCATCGCCGAGGGCGGGCTGCATATCCTTGTTCGCCTGACGATTCACCGACCATTGTCTCTTCCAATAGTCGGTGGCCTCAATCTGGCCGTCCTGTGCTGTAGCGCCGTTATGAATGACGAAATGACAATTCCCCCCGCCAGCACCGTTCAGCAGTTCGGTCGGTTCAGCGCCTGCCGGGACAACGTCCCTTGTTTGTTTCGCGACGCTGCCGCCGCTACAGAATATCTCGATCCGCCTCCAGCGTCCACGGTCCTTGGCGGCCTCACAGACAACGGCTTTTTCGACGGGGGCCAGACGGTAATAGCGCGACAGGCAGAATGCACCGGCCGAGGGAGGGTTATAGCCCAGCGCATTTAGGATCAGAGCACCGGTTATGATTGAAACCAGCAGAGCGATAAGGACCTTGGTTTCCCTCGACTGAACCGTCATCGTCCACCCTCTTCTTTGGCCACGATATTCGACATTCTCTTGTGACCGTTGAAAAATAACTTCACTCTGTCCTCCCGCCTTCGACACACAAGGTCATTGTCGGCATTAGAAAGCAGCTACTTTATCCTACTTTGTCTCAAATGCCCCTTCGCGGCACACGTTCCCGGCTAAGACGTTTTTATAGGAGCGCTCGAATGGCCAAGTCCTATAGTAGAGCCCCGCCTGAGTATTCGTGACACTTGCCAGTATTGGAGGACGAATCTGTCGCTCAAAAAAAGCAAATTTAGTGCTTGTCTTGGCCGGGGCAATACCGTTTAATTACCGCATTAGCAGTCGGGTATAGAATTTGAGCAGGATACGTTGTTTTGTTGAGGGCAATTGCAATGGCAGATTTGCAGGCGTTGGCTGATGCAGTCATAAGAGGAGACCAGAAAAAAGCTGTAGAGATTACGAAAACCGCTCTTGACGAGGGCGCCGCGCCTAAGAGCGTTCTCGACAAAGGCCTCATTGCAGGGATGGATGTCGTTGGCGCTCGTTTCAAGAAGAGCGAGATATACATCCCCGAAGTGCTCATCGCCGCGAGGGCGATGAAGATGGCGATGGAGATTCTTGAGCCCGAGCTGGTGAAGGCCGGCGTTGAGCCCGTCGGAAGACTGCTCATAGGCACTGTGCAGGGCGATTTGCACGACATCGGCAAGAACCTGGTCGCCATGATGCTCAAGGGCGCCGGTTTCGAGGTTATCGACCTGGGCGTGGATGTCGGGCCTGAGAAATTTGTCGAGCAAGTCAAAACCTCGAAGGCCCAGTTGATCGGGATTAGCGCGCTTTTGACGACGACGATGCCGGGTATGGAACGGACGATTAAAGCCCTGAAAGCCGCCGGCGTCCCGGTCAAGGTGATGATCGGCGGCGCTCCGGTGACGCAGGACTACGCCGACAAAATCGGCGCCGACGGTTTTGCACCCGATGCCGCATCAGCCGTCGATATGGCCAAGAGCCTCGTGGCCTGAACGCAAGGGGTACAAGCATGAGCGCATCGTTGGTAATTGGTGATCGTTTGTAGTGACGCCGTAAGGCGTTATCTTCGAATGCCCTTACGGGCACACTACAAACAGTTTCCGTTTACCAATGACTTTTGAACAGCCGTCTGCACGGCTGTTTTTTTGCGCCCGATTCTGGTAACATGAGCGCACGACCATGCGGAAGATAAAGAGTCAGAATTTAGCGCAGTTGTTGATGCAGCTTCGATTTACGCCTGAAAAGAAGCGGCGAAAGCAGCTCGACGCTGCCGAAGAGCTCTTGCCGATCATCGACAAGAACAAGGAGTATCCTTTCGAGTTCGTGTGCTTTCGCATCACCGGCTTCCACCCCAAGAGCGAGGCCGCAAGTCAGCTTATCAAGGGCGACGAATTGCTGGAGGATCTGCGGGTTTTCATCTCGAAGCTAAGCGGCCGGCTCGCGCCTCCGGCCGACGAGCAAAACCAGAGAATCTACACCATCCAAGAGCTGGCAAAGACCCTGCACATTTCAACGAAAACGGTTTATCGCTGGCGCAAACGCGGGCTGAGTGCGCGAAAGTACGTCTTCGGCGACGGCGTGAAACGTTTCGGTTTCCTGCAATCAACGGTCGATGAATTCCTCGATGCACACCCGGACCTTGTCGGCCAGGCAAAGGGGTTCGCCCGGCTGACGGACGCACAGAAAAACCAGATCATCAAGCAGGCCGCAAGGCTCAGTGCAACGACAAACCTGTCGCGGCATCAGATCATAAGCAGGATCAGCCGGCAGACCGGCAGAAGCCACGAAACCGTCCGATACATCTTGCTCAACTATGAGAAGGCCAATCCCAACAAAGCGGCTTTCAGAGGATCTACCGGCGCGCTTGAACCCGCCCAGGCCGGTGAAATCTACAGGTTATTCAAGCAGGGCTGTCCCGTCAGAGAACTGACGGAGCGCTTCAACCGGAACCGAAGTTCAATCTATCGTATTATCAACCGGCGCAGGGCAAAGGCGCTTCAGGCCCGCAAGATCGAGTTCATTCCGAGCAATGAGTTTTTCGAGCAAGACGCCGAAGGCAGGATTCCGGCAAAGCCGCTTGAACGCGTGCAGGAGTCCCGAACGAAAGCGATCGAGCGGTTCGAGTCCGTGGGCGAGTACTTTGTGCCGGAGTACTTGCAGATATTGAAAGAGACACCCGTGCTGACCAGAGAACGCGAGATCGAGCTGTTCCGCAGGTACAATTACTTAAAATATCTGGCCTGTCGAAAACGTGCCGGCATCAAACTAAGTCGCGTTGCAGGCGCCGCGCTGGCCGAGATAGAAGGCCATCTGGCTGAGGCTGAAGAGATAAAACGAACGATCGTTGAAGCGAATCTGCGACTTGTCGTCAGCATCGCGAGTAAGCATGCCGGAATGGGCACGGACTTCAGTGAGCTGGTGAGCAAGGGCAACTTCGCCTTGATCAACGCCGTCGAGGAATTCGACTACACCAAGGGCTTTCGATTTGGCAGGCGCGCCTCGTTGAATATAGCGAAAGAGTACGCCAGGCTCTCCGGCAAGCATACCAAAATGCCGAGGACGCAAGCGAGCCAGATGGGCGATATCGAGCGGGATTTGCGAACGCGATTAGTGCGTGACGTTGCGTCCATAGAGGAGACCCGGCGCAGTCTGGTTCAAGTCATCAGGAACGAGCTGATTGAGTCCGAGCAGTACGTCATTTTGCACCGTTACGGCCTGGTGGGACCACCGATAAGAAAGGTGACGAAAACATTGCAGCAGATTGGTGAAGAACTGGGCCTGAGCAAGGAGAGAATCCGCCAGATCGAACTGACCGCCCTGCAAAAGCTCAGGCAATCCCTCAGCAGCGAGCAATTCGAGCTTCTGACCGGATAATCCAGCCGCTGCCGGCTCATCCCATGGCCAGAATCACCTCAATGGCCTCATAGATCGCAGCAACTGTCAGGACAATTGCCACCAGCAAATTGCCCTTGAGATTGAGCAGGAGTGCCTTGCCGTATCGATGCGCAATGCCCGACCCTTCGGCTCTGCGGAACAGAAAGACCGGAATCAGCAGGGCAAAGAATGCCGCTATGACATAGGCTTCACCCTCAAGCAACAGGGTCAGACTGTGCGGGAGCATCGAACGTGACAGGACATCAGAAGTTGGCGCAAGCAATAATCCCCACAGCATCGCTCTAAGACCGGCAACCAATACCCCCACACCCGGCAGAATCACCGAAGGAAGCGTTATGACCGCTAAGGACCCAAAGAAAAAATTAATCACAAATGTCGTCACCGCCGCCAGCGGGATACTCTTGCTCATGTATGCCTTGCCAGCCACACCCAGGGGGCCTGAGCCATCCGTCACCTGGGATCTTATCGCTGACAACAGGCAAACCTGAAGCTCCGGCAGAAGATACGATACAAACATGAAGATCACAATCGCTCCGAAGTAGATAAGATGCAAAGTAAGAAAAAGATGTTTGTATCGCCGAATCTCAGCCAAAGGCGTACCGAGCCACGTGTTGCGGAGCCGGTCCGCCATGGAGCAATAGAGTCTAAAGAGCACCAGACAGCCACCCAGGAAGAGCAGAATGAGCCCCGCAACATAGAGATAAAATGGATTTTGCTGCGTCCTAATCAGTGGTACGTATGTCGTATATTGCGACTTGGGAAAGGCCTTTTCAAGATGCTCGCGAATTTGTGAATCGGCCAACTGGTCTGCGGGTAATTGGAGGATATAAGCAGTCTGGACAGGTTCGTGATCAGGATTGAACAATTCTGCTGTACGAGTACTATCGCTCAAGAGGTAACTGTCTGCAAAAAGTCGGACCCCTTTCTTGAATTGTCCCACCACCTTAAAGACATGGCCATCCATAGTGATCTCATCTTTGCAGCGTGCGTGAAAACCGGCGACCGCCTCATTGGCATCGGCGGTGGGGAATCGGCCCCACTCAAGCGTTTGGTCGGTGAAATCAGCCGCCAGGCCAGAATACAAAATGACTTTTTCCTGGAAAGACATACGGTAGGATTTCTCGATGTTTGGGCCGAAGCCGCGAGCGACGTGCATGAAATTTTCCGCACGACCGGACACAGGCAGCAGCCGGATGGGTCTGGCGACGTACTCGACGCCTTCAGGCTCGGACTGCGGCCGTCCTTTGCCTATGTACATGAAGGCGTCTTTCCATGGATTGGAGTTGGACTCATGTTGATAATTGAAATACGAAAAAGCCATCAACCCAAAGCCGACCGTCGCCGCAATCAACCAGCTTAGAAACCCTTTCATGACATCTCTCCCTTCAATGGTTCTTCATATGTGACGCGGCTTAAAAAACACCACACGAGGGTAGAGAATTCCGGGCCGTCCGTCAACTAATCTTCCGGACGGGATTCTTTGCCAGCCAGGGCTGCAACTTGAAGCTCCAATTGCCTCGTACCGACCACGCAATACGACGGCTTCATCAGAATCGTTGAATTAAAGCCCATCGTCAAAAAAGATCACCCAGAAAGCCAAACGCCTCTTTGCCGCCCTGCCGGCGTTTCAGGACGAGCCGCCGGGGACGTTCCATGTTCTCAGGAAGCCGGACCCAGTTTGTGGCCGGGGCCGACGGTATAGAGCCGCTGCTTCGGCTCGGTGTTGATGTGGGAGCAGACGATTTCGCCGATGAATGTGATATGGTCGCCGGTCGGCACCTGCGACTGGAGCCTGCACTCGAAATTAGCCACCGCATCGGTCAGGAGCAGCGAGTCAATTTCCTTGGCGGGCTCTGTTGCACAGTCCAATTCGGCGAACTTGTCCGTATCCCTGCCGGACCTGGAACCAAAAAACAAAGCCGCCTCGGCCATCTGCGCCGATGGAAACGCGATGGTAAAGCACTTCGAGTGTGTGATCGCCTCAATGGAATAATGCTTCCTGGCGACGCCTATAGCCATCATCGGAGGATTCCCCGAGACAATCATTGTCCAGCCCAACGTGACAGGGTTGGCTTTGCCGTTCTTGTCTTTTGCGATGGCAATGACAACCTGCTCGGGATACTTGGTCTTAATGGCTTCTGAATATTCAACCTGCTTTTGCATTGCTTTTCTCCATGACTGGTTTTATAGTGGCGGCACAGTTTTACGCTGAAATTCTACGCTTTCAAACAAGTTCTAACAAGGAGAAAAAGGTGAGCACGATTGGCTTTGTCGGTAGTGGAAATATGGCCGAGGCCCTGGTAAAAGGCATCATCGCGGCCAAAATGTACGCTCCTGAGAACGTCCTGGTAAGTGACGTCCGGGTCGAGAGGGTCGATTTTCTTTCAGCGAACTACGGCGCCGTTGCGGTGCAGAGTAATGCGGAACTGGCGGCTAAAGCTGATACGGTCGTGCTGAGCATCAAGCCCCAGATGATGACCGAGGCACTGAGCAGCATCAAGGATTCAATCCGCCCCGAAGCACTGGTCATATCCATTGCAGCGGGGATCAAGGTCGCAAAGATTGCCGCCGTACTGGGCGATATGGCGATAGTCCGCGTCATGCCGAATACGCCGGCCCTGATCGGCGAGGGCACCAGTGCATTATTTGCCAACGAGAAGGCAAAACCTCTGCTGAAGAAGGCCATGTCCGTTTTCACCTCGGTCGGCAAGGCCGTGGTCGTCGATAACGAGGATCTGATCGACGCCGTAACGGCGGTCAGCGGCAGCGGGCCCGCCTACTACTTCCTTTTGATGGAGGAGATGATCAAGAGCGGCGTCGAGCTGGGCTTGCCCGAGGCCGTCGCTAAAGATCTGGTCCTGCAAACCGCCAAGGGGGCCGGGATGCTCGCTGCGGCGGCCGACAGGAATGGCGAAAGCCCCGCCCAGCTTCGTCAGAAGGTCACCTCGCCCGGCGGGACAACCGAAGCGGCGCTGAAGGTGTTCGCAGAAGGCAACATGGGCAAGCTGATATCGGCGGCTATCGCCAGAGCACGGGACCGGGCAAGAGAGCTCTCCAAATAGAGAACACGCCGGCTTCGGTCACGTGTGGCGAGATAGGTTCGCATGATGAGGGGTGAGAGTTTACAGAAACGGTACGGCAGCGTCATTGCCCTGGAGGGGGAGCTTCGAGGTGAACAAAGGCAAAACCTTCGGGCTGCCGGGGCTCAATGGGGCCGGAAAGAGCAATCCAACTTTGCCTGAAGTTCGCCTGGCCCTGGGCGTCGTTCCGCACACATGACCACGGCATAACGATTCCCACACACAGCAAGCCGTGCATTCTCACGGCCTGCCTGTTGATGACTATCGAACGGCACGAATCCTGCCGGGGCTTACTCGACGATGATGGCCTCAACGGGGCATTCGTCGGCGGCCTGCTGAACGGCGTCCTCGTACTCCGGCGGAACCTCATCGACAATGACCTGCGCCACATCGTCACCCATCTCGAAAACCTCGGGGCAGGTATCACAGCAAAGCCCACAAGCCGTGCAGGTATCTTCAATTCTGACTGTCATAGTAAAACTCCTTATTTGCACCTGAAGCGCAGAAAATAGTAGGTACAACAAAATTTGTCAAATCAAAATCTTTTTGTAGAAAATTGTTTTTTTCCTGCTATACTTCGGGTGCATCGGCAGGGGTGTAAACAGCCGGTTGCGGAATATCAGGATCGAATGTCCGCTGAGGGCGGAACCAACGATTTTCGGCCGGGTCCCATGCAGACCGAGCCCGCGAACCTGGTCAGGCGGGGAACCGAGCAGCCATAAGCGTGTGCATGGTTGTGCTGTGGGTAAACCCGGCCACCTTTTTTGATTTACGATTTACTATTTTCTATTTACTATTGTGATGAGATGTTTTGAATCGCGCAGAGCTTAAACAGAGGACCAAGGAATTTGCCCATCGGTGCGTGAAGCTGGCTCTCGCGTTGCCCAAAGGTCCGCTTGGTGACCATATCAGAGGGCAATTGATCAGGTGCTCGACTTCTGTAGCATCGAATTACCGGGCGGCGTGCATCGCACAGTCGAGAGCAAGTTTCGTGTCAAAACTGAGTATCGTCATCGAAGAAGTTGACGAGTCCTGTTTTTGGCTGGAATTCATCATTGATGAGAAGTTACTGAATGAGAAGCGAGTTGTTCCGTTGCTTAACGAGGCAGAGGAATTGACATCCATTTTTGTCTCAGCAAGAAAAACAATCAAAAATAATAAATCGTAAATCATAAATCAGAAATGTCTTATACGGTTCTTGCAAGAAAATACCGGTCGCAAACCTTCGATGATGTCATCGGGCAGGATCCGATTTCACAGACGCTCAGGAACGCCATAAAGACGGGCAGAGTCGCTCACGCCTATCTGTTCACGGGCACTCGCGGCGTCGGCAAGACCACCGTGGCACGCATTCTGGCCAAGGCGCTCAACTGTCTTGCCGCCGACGGCCCGACGACGACGCCCTGCTGTAAGTGCAACAGTTGCGTTTGCGTGAACTCGGGTGAAGATATCGACGTCATCGAGATCGACGGGGCCACGAACAACGGCGTCGACCAGGTTCGCGAGCTTCGTCAAAACGCCATCTACCGGCCCGCGCGGGCGCGATTCAAGATCTACATCATCGACGAAGTCCACATGCTTAGCACCGGGGCGTTCAATGCCCTGCTGAAAATACTCGAAGAGCCGCCGGACCACGTCAAGTTCATCTTCGCAACCACCGAGCCGAACAAAGTCATTGCCACGATCCAGTCGAGGTGCCAGCGATTCGACTTCAGCAACATCGGGCCGGCCGCCATTGCCGGGCAGCTCAAATCCGTACTCGATCAGGAAAAGATCAACTACGACGAGGATCTGGTCCTGCCTTTGGCCCGGATGGCAAACGGCTCGATGCGGGACGGGCTCAGCCTGCTGGACAGGCTCATAAGCACCGGCGCCGAGCCGCTGAACGCTGCGCTGCTTGAACAGTTTTTGGGCTGCCCCAACAGCGAGAAGATATGGAATCTTATCGAGCAAATCGGCGGCAGCAACGCCGCCGGGACACTCGACGCGATAGAAAATCTGATCGGAACCGGCGTCAGCGAGGTCCAGATTGTTGACTCCCTTATCGACTACATGCGCGATTTGATGGTCGTCAAGTCCATGGGGACTGACAGTGAACTGCTGATTCTGACGGAACGGCAGCGTAACCGCGCCGGCGAGCTGGCCGAAAAATTTGACATCGCCGCACTGATCTATAACATCGCCACGCTCGAAAAACTGAGGTGGGCCGTCAAGAACAGCGATTCCAGCAGGGCCCTGCTGGAGGCGTCGCTGCTTCGGTTCGCTTTGAGCGAGCATTTCCTGAACGTCGATGAGCTTCTTTCGCAATCGAAGGGCGGCCCGGCGGCAGACGTTAAAAAAAAAGTAGTCACAAGTCCCAGGACTGAGCCGGCCGCAACGGTTCGCCGCAACGAAGAAGAGCCTGGAGGTGACGAACTACCGTTTATAGCTCAAGAGCCGCGTGGAGGCGCCGGATCGGGGGATATCCAGTCCATCATAGACGACTGGCCGGACATTCTGGGACTTATCAAGTCGAAACTCGGGCCGGGCACCGCCGGGTTGCTAAGCTCCGCCGTGCCGAGCCAATTCGAGGACGGAGTCCTGACGCTTGAATTCGGCCAAGCGGCCCGGATGCACAAGAAAATGTGCGAAAGCAACGGACGCATGGAACAAATCGAGGCCTTGTTGGCTGAGCGGCTCTCAATGCAATTGAGACTGAAGTTTTCGACGGCCGCCCATGAACCGCCGCAAACCGATACGCAGGTGAACCAGCCAGCAACGCTCAGTCAGAAGCGAAATGATCTGGTCAACGATCCAGCCGTCAAAATGGTCCTCATGGGTCTCGACGCAACAATTACCGGCATCGAAGAAGATTAGCTAAATGCACCCGACAGAAGATACTGGTCGGACGTAAACCATCCCCAAAGCCTTCGGCTTTGAGGCTGCCACCTTACATGGACCAGACTGTGGCGACCGGGTGGCAGCCTCAAGCGCAGCTTGGGGATGGCGTTAGACCGAGAGGGAATGGCAAACTCGGTCTGGAAGACAACAGTGGGATGGATTATGACGAGTGCATATACCGAGAGTTTGAATAAGCTGATTGAGGAGTTTGGCAAGCTGCCGGGGGTGGGACCCAAGACGGCCGAGAGGCTGGCTTTTCATATTCTCAAGGCCAGGCCCGATGAAGCCATGGCGCTTGCCCAGGCCATCCACGATGTGAAGAACAAAATCAAGCGATGCGAGGTTTGCTACAATTTTTCCGAACAGGCCGTTTGTCAAATCTGCTCGGATTCCAGGCGGGACAAGAGCCTGATCTGCGTCGTCGAGCAGCCCAAAGACGTAATAAGTCTTGAGAAGACGGGCACCTGCAAATGGACCTATCACGTTCTCGGCGGCCATATCGCCCCGCTTGAGGGCATCGAGCCGGGCGACCTGACTATCACCGAGCTTGTCGAGCGGGTACGCCAGGGAAACGTCACGGAACTGATCATGGCGACCAATCCCAATCTCGCCGGCGACGGAACCACGCTTTATATCAGCTCGCTGCTGAGGACGACCGGCGTAAAGATCACCCGGCTGGCGAGAGGCCTGCCCACCGGCACAACCATCGAATATGCAAGCGGCAGAATGCTGACCGATGCCATCACCGGCAGGCAGGAATTGGAGTAGTTTATTCTCTGCAATTACGAAGTTCGTCAACTGCCCCGCAGATATTGACGACATCTCTCATTGTATTTATGATATAATTGGTATGGCTCAGGTGATGAGCCGGAACGGGAATTTTCTTTTCAGGTGTCGTTATGAAGCTGGAGATGAGAAATCAGATGCGGATGGAGCAGAGAATGAAGCTCGCTCCGCACATGATTCAGTCGATGGAGATCCTCCAGCTTCCGATCCTCGCCCTTCAGGAGAGAATCGAACAGGAGCTTAACAGCAATCCCGTTCTGGAGATGGCCGAGCCCGAAGGCCCCGACGAGATCCAGCCCGAAGCCGAGCAACCCAGGGACGATGCGAACGAAAAGGACCTGGTCGTCGGCACGGACATGAATAAAACGGAAGATTTCGAGCGTCTTGAAAACCTCGGCGACGGCTTCACGGACTACATGAACCAAGCCGGCTCCTTCCGGCCGCGTGCTCCAACGGATGAGCCGGACAGGAAGCTGGAAGCGCTGAAGAACACCGCCGCCCCTCCTCAATCCCTGCACGAGTATCTGTCGGAGCAGTGGCGAATGGTCGATGCCGAGGAGCCAGTGAAAAAAGCCGGCGGTATGATTATCGACTATATCGACAACCGAGGCTACCTGACCGTACGGCTGGAGCAGTTGTATAACAAGGACAGGGGGGATTTCACGGTCGAGGACCTCAAGGGCGCATTGGAGCTCGTGCAGAAACTGGATCCGCCGGGCGTCGGCGCCCGCGACCTGAAGGAGTGCCTGCTGATCCAGATGGCCCAGAGCAGCGAAGATATGAGTTTTGAATCCCGCCTGATTTCCGAGCACATGGACAAGCTGCTTGAGAATCATTTGCCGGAGATCGCCAGGAAAATGAATTGCGGCATCGAGGCCATCAACCGGGCCATCGAGCGCATGAGCAAGCTGGATACTTCCCCCGGCCTGCAAGTCGGCAGAGACCAGAACCATCCGATCACCCCCGACGTGATCGTCGAGCCGGAGGAGGATTCGGGCGGCTATTCCGTCAGGCTGGCCGACACCGACTTGCCACATCTGAGGGTCAGTGACTACTACGCGGGCATGGTGAAAGATACGGGCGTCAGCGAGAAGACGAGAAAATTCCTGCAGGGCAACCTGCGCTCCGCTCAATGGATTCTCGAGGCCATCGAGCAGCGAAAGAACACGCTGCTGAAGGTTGCACGAGCGGTGGTGAAATATCAGAAGGACTTCTTCGACAAGGGCCAGTTGCATCTTCGTCCGCTGCCGATGTCGAAAGTCGCCGACGAGGTCGGGGTGCATCTGGCCACGGTCTCGCGGGCCGTCGCCGGAAAGTACATCCGCTGTCCCTGGGGCGTGTTGCCGCTTCGCAAGTTCTTCAGCGGCGGCCGGGAAGACACCGCCGGCCTGGGGCATAGCTGGGAAGCCATACGGGCCAAGCTGCAGGAAATCATCGACAGTGAGGACAAAACCAAACCTCTGAACGACGACCAGATAAAGAAAATGCTGGAGAAGGCAGGCATCAACAACCTGGCCCGGCGAACGGTCGCCAAATACCGCAAGCTCCTGAACATCCCCGCTGCAAGATTCCGCAAGAAATACTGACCCGCAGAGCCGTCTGTAACAATCACAGCCATACTCGCGCGCCGTATGTCCAGCCGCCAATTCAGGGCGTGCTCAAAAAAATCCTGGAAAAAGCCTTGATCCTACTTGAACTTCCTATAGATGCGTGAGTATATTACCACATAGTAAAATAGTGTGAGGTCCAGAATGATTAACAGAAACAGGCAATTATTGTTCGAAAAGCAGGCCGAGATCGCAAAAGCGATAGCCCATCCGCTGCGGATCGCGATCATAGATTTTCTCAAAGACGGCGAGCAATGCGTCTGCGATATAGCCGAATACGTCGGCTCCGAACGCTCAAATATCTCACGGCATCTTTCGGTCATGGTCAAGGCCGGCGTGCTGGAGTACCGAAAAGAAGGACTCAAGGTAATATACCGGCTAAAGTGTGTCTGTATTCTTGATTTCTTCTCTTGTGTCACCGGCGTGTTGAGGCAGCAGGCCAAAGAAAATGAGAGACTTCTGAAAACCATTTAGCCGTGATCGGCGAGTGTGATTGTCGATCACAATTCTTTTTCAAAATTGTGTGAATAAATGGTCACATAGGCATACAGTTCTAAAAGGGATGTATGAAACGTGAGCTTAAGATTCTTGCGGCACTGGTCGGCATATTTCTCGCGGCGTATGCTCTGCCACTGGGCAATCCCAATATCCGAGAGGCGATTCTGGAGGCATTCCGGCTGCTTCAATGGTACGCCCGCAATCATACGCTGGCTTGCGTAGTTCCGGCGTTGTTTATCGCAGGGGCGATTATCACGTTTCTATCGCAGAGCTCCGTCATTCGGTATCTCGGACCGCGATCCAATCCGATCCTGGCCTACGCCGTGGCGTCGGTGGCGGGTTGTGTTTTAGCCGTCTGCTCGTGCAGCGTGCTACCGATGTTTGCCGGTATCTACAGTCTCGGCGCCGGCCTGGGACCCGCGACGGCCTTTCTCTATTCGGGGCCCGGCATAAACGTGCTTGCCATCTTTTTGAGCGCTCGTGTGTTAGGCTTTTCGATTGGAGCAGGAAGATTTGTCGGGGCGGTAGTGTTCTCGGTGGTTATCGGCCTGCTTATGGCGGCCGTGTTCCGCCGAGGCGAGCAGGCAAAGGCACAAGCGGCTATGCAAATGCCGGAACCTGAAGAACCCCGGCGCCACATCAGTAAGACGGCCCTGTTTCTTGCCTGCATGATTTTGTTCCTTGTGTTCAGCGATTGGTTCAACCCCGGCAACGTCATCGTGAAAACAAACGATGGTCAAGAGTTCAAGGCCACGGTTATCCATGAAACGAAGGACATGATTCGGTTTCAGCTTGAACAGGATCTGGGTGCGGCTAAATCGGGGGACAAAATAGAGCTGCCCAAAACAAACATCGCCGAAACACAGGAACAGAAGACCTGGGTGATCCGGATTCACCATATTCGCTGGTATCTGGCAGGACTGATGGGGCTGCTGGTTGCCATCATGGCCTGGCAATGGTTTGAAAGAGATGAGCTTCGTGAATGGATGCACAACACATGGGAATTCACCAAGCTTCTCGTTCCCCTGCTGTTCGGCGGTGTCTTCGTGGTCGGGTTCGTAAGCGTGCTGCTGCCGGAAAAACAGGTCGCCCAATGGGTCGGGGACAATAGCTTGAGGAGCAATCTCGTCGCCAGTGTTATCGGCGCCTTTTGGTATTTCGCCACGCTGACCGAGATTCCTATCACACAGGCACTGATGAACCTGGGTATGCACAAGGGACCGGTCTTGGCACTGCTTCTGGCAGGCCCGGCCCTTTCCCTGCCGAGTATCCTGGTCATCCGCAAAGTGATGGGCAACAGCAAAACAATTGTATTCATCGTGCTGGTCGTGGTCATGTCCACGATTGTCGGGATGTTGTTCGGAGCGATTTGGGGATAGATGAAGGATCAAAACGCGCTTGCACGAGAGATCAAATTGGTCATACGCAAAGGAAAGAATAAGACATAGAGGAGAAAAATCATGGATCGCAGAACGTTTGTGAGCACGGGTTTGGCTGCGGCGGCACTGGCCTCTGCGAACACACCGCCGAGTAAGGCTGCACCCAGCAGGGAAGTGAGAATAGTAGGAGTCGCATGTAGCCCGCGGAAAGGTAAAACCACAGCCACCGCCATCAGGGCTGCCCTTGACGCCGCCAAAGGCGTCGATGGCAGGATCAAGGTAGAGTTAGTGGACCTGGGCGGTCTGCAAATTGCCGGCTCGCTGGGCGGTGCGACCTCTGCTGATGCCCAGCAGCCAAAGGATGATTTCGACCTGACGGTCTTACCAAAGCTCCGCGATCCCGTTCCGGACGGCCTGATTATCGGCTCGCCGAGCTATTTCCGCTCAATGAGCGCCCTGTGCAAGGTGTTTCTGGAGCGTCTGGCCGTTCTGCGCTCGCCCAAACTGCTTCTCGCAGACAAGCCGGCGGGCGTATTGGCCGTCGGGGCATATCGCAACGGAGGCCAGGAACTGGTCATCGAGCAGATTCAAGCAGCGTTGCTCTGCCACGAAATCATGGTCGTTGGCGGCAAGCCCGGGGCGCACCAGGGCGCCACGCTCTGGAACGCCTACAACGACGACATTACAAAAGACGAATTCGGAATCGAAAGTGCGAAGAAACTGGGCATCAGAGTGGCGGAGGCTGCGATCCGCCTTGCACGGCAGTAGGCGCAGCTTGAGACAATAGGCGGGCCAACCCGTGAGGTGGGCGTTATGACCGAAGGATTAGGCGTTCTTTGATTAAGGAATAGAACGATGAAAAAGATTCAGATACTTGGTACCGGCTGCCCGAAGTGTCGAAAATTGACCGAAAATGCCGAAGTCGCGGCGAAGGAACTCGGCATCGAATTTGCCCTTGAAAAGGTGACGGAGATCAATGAGATAATGAAGTTCGGCGTGATGATGACGCCTGCTCTGGCAATCGACGGGCAAGTTAAAACCGTCGGAAAGGTTGTCTCGCCGGACGAAATCAAGAAGATGCTTACGTAAGGGGAAAATTATGTCTGCGGAGAAATCAGGGGCTTGCGGCGGCGGGCCGAAATTGATATTTGCCTGTTCGGGCGCGGCCGATGTGGGTGAGGTCGCAGATCGCACCGCCAGAGAGCTAACGAAGAATGGAGTGGGCAAGATGTTCTGCCTGGCTGGTGTGGGCGGGCGCGTCGCCGGAATCATCAAGAAAACCGGGGAGGCTTCGGACATTCTGGCCATCGACGGCTGCGATCTGGACTGCACGAAGAATTGCCTGGATCAGGCTGGATTCGCTGGATTCAAGCACCTGCGGATTACTGACCTGGGCATGGAGAAGGGCCGGACCCCCGTCACTGAAGAAAACGTTGTCAAAGTCGTAGCCAAAGGCACAGAGGTAGTCTCATAATAGGAGCGCAACAGCAATGTTATTCAAGCTGACACGAGGCGTTCTTATCGTGCTGATTCTGACGTGTTATGGCTGCCAGGAGGCCCAATCAGACAGCGAGCCGGCATCTTCAGGCTTAAGCAGACCACACAAAGACAATCCGGCATCGCCAACGGTCATGGTGTACTACTTTCATAGAACGAACCGATGCGTTACCTGTCTTTCGATCGAAGCCAATGCCGCCCAAGCGATCCAAGATAATTTTCCCCAGCAGATGACTGACGGCAGACTCATGTGGATGCCGTTTAATCTGGACGACCCAGGCGGTGAGGAATTTCGGAGGGACTTCGACATTACTGCAAGCACTCTCGTCGTGGCAAGGACGACCGACGACAACCGCATTCAATACAAGAAGCTCGAGGAGGTGTGGCGTCTTCTCGGCGACCCTGAAGGATTCGCAGAGTATGTGACGAATGAAATAAACAAATTTATGAACGATAAATAAGGAATGAACTGTGATGAACGGGCCCGTCAGAATAGATCTAAGCAGATTCAAACGGTGATATTTCGGCACCCAGTCTTGCTTCAGTGACCGTGCAGCGGTGGAGAAGGTAACCCGTTGTTGCTGTTGGGAGCGGTCGCTGGGATATGGCTGCTGGTACGTTGGGTCAGGTCAGAGTATCGAAAGGAAGGTGTTTCGCCTATGAACAAGATGGGGAAAATAGGAATTGTTGTCGTCCTTATCGTTGCGGTCGTTGTCGCGATTGCTGTCAGGCAGAATAAGTCTGGCCAGAACGCAACAGGACCGGGCGGTCAGGTTGCCGCTCAGCAGTTACCGGCTGAGTACACGCCGGAACAAATCACGGGAAAAGGTCTGCCCGTGCTGATTGATATCGGCGCCGGCACCTGTATTCCATGCAAACTGATGGCGCCAATCCTCGATGAACTCAAAAGAGAGCTGGAGGGAAAGGTTGTAGTGCAGTTCCTCGACTTGAACAAGTTTCCTGATGCGGCTCGGGTCTATGGGATCAGGGTCATGCCCACGCAGATTTTCTATGATGCCTCCGGCAAAGAGCGGTTCCGCCACGAGGGCTTCTACGCCAAAGAGGACATCCTGGCCAAGTGGAAAGAGCTTGGCGTTGACCTCGCGCAGGCAAGCTCGCAGTTGCCGGCGTTCGAGCGGCTTGCCCCCGCTGAGCCTGACAATCGCCCAAAAGACCAAATCTGCTATATGTGCGACGGGAATATCAATGGTAAGACGCTCGTAACGGTTCAGACCGACAAAGGGCAGGTCCGCCTATGTTCGCCGCACTGCTATTTCATCATGTATTCCTGCCTCACGGAAGATAAAACTGATTTTGAGAAAAGGGTCTCCGTGACGGACTGGGCCAGCGGCGAACCGATTGCCGCTGCGGAGGCGATGCATCTGTATGGTCTCGATGATCGTACAGGGCGGCCAACCATCAAAGCCTTCACCAGCAGGATACGACCTGACCAAGCGACTTCCGGCGGGATCGTCATTAGTTGGCAATTCTTGCAGGAAAAGGAATTAGCCGCCCGCTGCGGATTCTGTGACCGGGCGTGCTATCCACAGGATGCCGCCGAAGTCATTGTTGACGGCGGCCTCCGCACGTGGGGTTGTTGTTCTCACTGTGCCCTCGGTGTTGCCGCCAGGACTGGCAAGAATATCGAGGTCCA
>DATKWR010000274.1:0-4171 GCA_035529475.1 Sedimentisphaerales bacterium
AATATTGCGCGGAACGAAAACGATGCGACCTGTCAGGTCCTGGCGCTTCGCGGCACCATCAGACTGCTCGAAATACCTGCGAATCGCGGAGCGTCCGAGACCGTTGGGTTGTTGGCGGAGGCCATGTCCGTCGCCAAAGGGGCCGACGAGAAGAAAGCCGTGCTTTCGGCCTTGGCCAGATACCCCTGTGAGGAGGCAATTGGGCTTGCTGAAAACGCGAAAAAGGACAGCGCCCTCGCGGCCGAAGCGGAACTGGCCCTGAAAGAAATCAGAAAGGCATTGGTGAGCAAGAATCTAAAAGCCCAGGCTTCCCTCAACAACGGCAACGCGCCTTTGGCGCTGGACGGCAATCCGGGCACTCGCTGGGACACGGGGCGCGGGATGAAGCCCGGCGACTGGTTCGTGCTTGACCTCGGCATCGAAAGCACCGTCAAGGGTCTAACGCTGGATGCGACCGCCTCAGTGAATGACTACCCTCGCGGCTACGAGGTCTATGTTTCTTTCGACGGCGGCAGTTGGGGCAAACCCGTCGTCACCGGTAAGGGCACCGAGCCAGTCACCGAAATCAAATTCACCAAGCCCGTGCGGACCCGCTTCGTCAAGATCCTTCAAACCGGCTCATCCGATAGCTGGTTCTGGTCCATCCACGAGCTGAAAGTCGATGTACAATAGCCCAACATGCCGCTGAGATTCAGGGGCAAATGTGCTAACCGCGCGGCTCCGTGTGGTGTTCAGATGAACGAAAACCCAAGGGCAGACCAACAGGTGTGCAGGCCGTACTGGCAAAACTGTGGCGTGGAGGCCGACGCCGAAATCCTCGCCATTGACCGGATGGAAGATGCGATCGCGCCAGCGGACGAGCACACAGCGCAGATAAGGAGCCTTATCACCCGCTTTGAAGCGTGCTATCACGAGGCGGACAAAGAAGCCTTGCGAATCGTCAAGGCCATCGGCACAGGACGCTGCCCGAAGCAGTCAAATGCCCGGCCGCCCAAGCGAAAGAAAGAACTGGAGAATAGCCGCCGAATCCTCTCGCATTGGTGCCAGGACCCTGGGGCTTCGGCTCTGAATCTGCACGTCGGCGGCATCCCGGCGGATGAATTGCTGGCCTTCATCGGGCAAGCTACGCCTCTGAAAACATGGCAGGTGCAGCGGCTCGTCGATAAGGTCACCGCTGCTTTAGATTCGAGCCGGCCTTACCATAATCTGGTCCTTGATGTTGGAGATTATGGGGAGCCTGGGACCGCTCCGGCTGGGGAGCACCATAAGAACAACGCAGCCTTTCTGGAACAAACAAGAAAGACGTCCATTCAGGACAGCGTCGAGGGCCGGCAAGCAAAGATTTCTTTAGCGATGGCCATTGACCTGTTGATGCCATGTCACTGGGACTTCGTTGGCGGCCTTGTGACGATCCTTAAAGCCATCGGTGGAGACCTTTACCCCCAGCGGCCCTACGCGTGCTGCTCGCGGAATCTCCAGATGAGCCCCCTGTGTGAGAAACTGAAGACCACTTCGAATGCGCTCAGGGCCTATTGGGCGGACGAGAAGCCGACGGGAAGCGTGGACAGCAAAGTCCCGGCCTCGTTGGGAGCCCCAACGCCGGCAAAACGCTGGCTGGCCGCATCTCTCGACAAGACGATAAGACTCCACCTAAAGCACGCGTCCGACTATTGGTTGAAACTGATGTGAGCCTTGATCTGGGGATTCAGCCCGTCGGTAATGGGTGATTGGTTACTGGTAACTGGTGATTGGTGACTGATAACCCCTGCTTAGGGCCGGCAGGGCGGCTCGCTGCCCATTCACCATTTACTATTCACCAGTCACGCTTTACTCCTTGCCAGCAAGCTGGTCGAGCACGTTTCGGATAGCGGCGGCTGAGGCACGCAGCGCTGCAAGTTCCTCAGCAGTCAATCCGGCGTCGATAATCAGCTCGACGCCCCCGTCACCCACAATGCTGGGAACACTCAGACAGACATCCTTAATTCCGTATTGTCCGTCCAGGAGGCTTGAGATCGTTAGTATGCTGTGTTCGTTCCGCAACATCGCTTCCGTGATGCGGACCAGTGACAGGCCGATGCCGTAATACGTCGAGCCTTTGTAATCGATGATGTGGTAAGCGGAATTACGAACCTCCTCCGCTATCCGGCTATGGTGATCGTTGTAGTCGCACGACTTGCATATCCTGCAGTACTCGTTGACCGAGACCCCCGCGATATGAGTCATGCTCCAGGCGGCCACCTCGCTGTCGCCGTGCTCGCCGAGAATGTAGGCGTGAACGTTGCGGGCGTCGATTTTGCAGTGCTTACTGAGCAGATACTTGAAGCGGGAGCTATCCAGCACCGTGCCCGAGCCCACCACTCGCCGAGGCTCCCACCCAAGTTCCTTCAGGGCCACGTACGTCAACGCATCGACGGGATTGGTCACCATGACCAGTACGGCCGAATTTTCGTGCTCGGCAATCTGCCGGCAGATCGACCTGACAATCCCGCCGTTCTTTCTTATCAGGTCCAGCCGGCTCTGACCCGGCTGCTGCTTCGCCCCGGCCGTAACCACAATGATGTCGGCATTCGCGCAGTCCGAATAGTCGCCCTTCTTTATCGTCACCGGCGGTATGAAGGGCAGGCCGTGAGATAAGTCAAGAACCTCCCCCTCGACCCGATTCTGATCGAGGTCGATGAGGGCGATTTCTCCCGCTACACCCCTTGGCAGCAAAGCATAGATGTACGCGGTTCCCACCGAGCCGGCGCCGATGACCACGACTTTCTTTTGGCGATAAGGCATAACGAAGCCTCTTGAAAGATAAGACTAAGGCGGGAAATCGCACGATTCATCTTCCGGAGAGGCTTTCTCCAGACGTTTCTTCCCGAAAAAGTTACGTAACAGCCCGCTGCACTCGTCTGCCAATACGCCTGTGCTGACCGCCAGTCTATGATTCAATCTCTTATCTCTGACAATGTCATACAGGCTGCCGCAGGCGCCGGTCTTCGGGTCGTCGCAGCCATAGACGAGCCGGTCCATCCGGGCCAGGACCAGCGCCCCGGCGCACATCGGACACGGTTCGAGCGTCACGTAGATCGTGCAGCCGTGAAGGCGCCAGCTCTCCATAAATGCCGCCGCCTGCGTCAGGGCGATGATCTCCGCGTGCGCCGTCGGGTCGTTGAGCTGCTCCCGCTGATTGTACGCTTTGCCGATGATCTGATTCTCGAAGACGATGAGCGCCCCTATGGGCACGTCACCGTTTTCCTCGGCGACCTGTGCCTGCTCAATCGCAAGCTTCATATAGTTGTCATCAGACTTGCTATTCACAGACTAATCCAGCACTTACGGAAAACGCTAATCCTGTCTTGTCCACCAGCTTGAACAAGACCTTGCAGACTGGCAGCGAGCCTGTCGAATCTGATTATCCCGAATTGAGAGCGTCTGTCAAGGCTTGGGCGGACCTGCCGGAACAGGTCAAGGCGGCTATCAAAACGCTCATCGAAACCCACAAAGCGGAGAAGAGGTAAATGTCAGATATGAACCGAAGACTGAAGTGGGACGAGAAGGCGCTGAATGTGGGCCAAAAAGACTGTCCGCTGAAGTTCTGACGCCTCGGTCCAAGGACGCCCCGGACAAAAGGAACAGACTGGGGCACTACGGGCTACCGCCCGCCGCCTCATTGTGCAGATTCGAGAATGTGGCATGCACCCAATTGCCTATGCCGGCAATAAACACAAGTGAACCCAGGGCGAGGAGCCCGATCAGGATCGCCCACTCCACCGCCTCTGTTCCTCTTTCGTCCTTCGCAAATCTTTTCCAGATAGCCATTATGTCCATTTACCGCCGGGATATTGCGATGTCAATAAGATTTGGCCTCTGCCCCTTAGGGCGACAACACACAAGCACCTGCTCATGCGCCTTGTTCGCAAGGTTACCCTCAGTAAATCTATGCAAGGAGAACTTCTCTCTATGTTACAAATCATTGTACTGTATCACCCGGGGGAATGTCAAGAGCGAATTAGAAGAAGAAACCCCGACCACGTCCGGCAAAATGAGAGAAACATGTTTCCCATCAACAGAAATGGTACAGGTTTTGGCGACCGGTCGTTCGAATTGCCACAGCCTTTCTTGCACGTTGTAGATAAGGGCTTCGGGGCCTGCTCTGGGAGATTCTGTCGATAGCTGCCATAAG
>DATKWR010000275.1:0-3429 GCA_035529475.1 Sedimentisphaerales bacterium
CAGCTCCTATTCAACGGCCTGGCCTGTTGTGAGTCAAGAAGTTGGGGCTGTTTGGGGGACTATGTCACTTCCTTATATTCTCCGCTTGCGGCAGCTTTGCCCGCCCCTTCTCCGCCTCTTCCGGCCTCTGTTCCAAGCCCAACCTACTGATCCCCAAGGTCTCCTCCGTCACGGTAAGGATTTCCAAAAAGTACGCTTGTCTGCGGCAGCCGAGGGAAGTGAAGACCTTTCAAGAGCTTTGCGGATTGTTTTCCTAACCGGATGCCAAAGTCGTAATCCATCCGCATCCGCTGGGATTAGAAGCGTTGGATCACGTGCCTGAAATCAGATGGTTAAAGCTATGAACGATATGCTCCCGTGGAGATGCCCAGTACAACTGGTGTTCCGTATCGGTTACCTGTTCTTGGCTCGTAGCGCAGGTCAATATGCGCGATTTTCTTATCGGGGTGAGGATTATTCCACTGCAAGGCATAGACGGCAGCCCCTTCCGACGCCCATGCCAAGGTCGCATCACGCAATCCCTTTGGCTCCTCCTGTCGCCAGTGTTCAACACCCAGACCGTAGCGGACATCCACCGTTTCACTGGTCTGGTCCGTGTAGTGAACTACATACTGGAACAGAACCGGCGGCGGGTCCGTTTCCCTGCGAGGCGTCCACTCCTGCTTGCGTATGAAGGTATGCAGAAAGAAAATGGCATCGGCTTGCCGCTGCACGGAAATGTCAGTCACCTCCCGGGGCGCCTTAATGTCACGCATGCCCTGCAGGGTGATGGCGCTCTCTAAGGGTGAAGTCTGGAATTCGCGGAGCTCATAGTTCACGCCGGCAAAACGCTGCTGCCCCAGCGGCAAATGAGAGAGGTCCTGTTCCTTTATCGGCCAGCCCTGACCTGCTGTAAGATAGAGATTGCACTTGCCTTCCAGAGAGACCGGATCGCTCTTGATGTCCTGCCCGGGCACCAGTGACTCGCCGCCTTCAAACACCGCGTTGAAGTTTCGCAGCAGCGTCGCTGCCACGCGCTGCTTCTTTTCGCGATTGACTGCAACGGGTTCGCGCTGCGGCACTGCGATCTGATTGAGCAGAACGCGTGCCTGGGGATAGTAAACGAGGCCGCCGTTTTGAACAATTGGCCTGACCTTGCTCATAAAATCATCCGTGCGCTTGACGCGCAACCAAAGGTTATCGATTCCTATCGGCGGTCGTTCGTGCTCATCCCACTTGGTGAACTCCAGTGTGAAACGCTGCACGTCCTTCAGGTCCACTTGCAGATCCTGGGGTGGGTTGTTTGCTCTGTCATAAGTTTCGAGCTTCAATGTTACCGCGCGGGACGCATCACCATCCGGTGTCAACACAAACTCGCGCACACGCTTGTAGTGGCTGTTGGGCACTATGGAGAAGCCTACAATATGCTCGGCCCTCGGCAGCTCGTATTGGAGCACGGGTCCTTTGGCGTTTTCCTCAACGGTGAAATAGCAGATGTACCTCCAGAACTCGGCGTCAGTGAAGCCATTAACGATACTACCCCCGTTGTGGTCCGGTTCGATGCCGGGCCCCTGCATGAATGGCGCGATATCGTCCAGGTCCACCACGTATGAGAACGTATCGTCTGCGGCCCACTCGATGGACTGATAGCGGACGATTCGCTCGCCGCTGCTGAGCGCCACATCGCTCTGTGAGATCCCTGCGGCCAGTGAGGGACGCGGCACCGAGAGCCGGACGTTCTCCCGCCGGAACGGACGCAGAAGGTGATCGACACCCACCAATTCGTTAAACATCTTCAAACCCGCCGGTGTCAATCCCCACAACATGAGGGTGCCGCCGCGCTTGGCAAAGGCCGGTCCGCGCGCCACCACTATATCGAGATTGGCAGGCGTGGCATCCACCACTACGATCCCTTCACCCTGCAGCGCCGTCTCCAGAGCAAGCCGTTCGAATACCAGCCCGCTCTCTAACAGCATCGACAGGCGAGGGTCACCGTCCGGCAGACAGACCACCGTTCGATTGCGGATGTGCTCATATTTCAGTGCACGGTTCACCATGTTATCAAGCAGTCGCCCGGCCACGGGACTTGACATCAACTTTTCGCCCACCGCAGCCTGGCATAGCAGCATAAGGCCCTCCCCGGCCGCACATTCCGCCAACGCGCAGTAACCCAGTGAATCATCGGCATGCAATAACGAGCGTGCGCCCCGGGTGGGTTTGCGGTAGATGTGACGGTACACAACGTGATCGCCCTGCCAGAACACGAAATCGTCCGGCGTCAGTCCGGCAAATACCGGGTGCTCCGGTTCCTGCATAAACGACATGCGACCGTCGTAGTCCGTGGGTTCGAGGTCGCTTTGCACCGCCTGGTAGTGAAGAGGGCGCTCTTGCTCGAGCACCACCAACCGCTTGCCTTGCCGGGCCAGAGCAAGCCACATCGGATCGGTGGACTGCCGGGCCGAGAGCGCGTTGCGCCCAATTACCAGGACCTGGATATTGGCAGGCAATGCCTCCGGCGCGGCGATGGGTGTCACGTTGGCGCCGCGTGCCTGCAGGTGCGCCAAGGCGCCGCCATCCGGGTCCCAGACGGCGATCATCCCGCCCTCTATGGGTGCACCCACAGCGTTTAACACGCCTAACGGTTTGGCGTCGGTCCAGAGGATTTGGCCATTGCGGCTGCACGTCAGATGCAACGATATGTCCATCCGGTCGGCTATGGAGGGGGTCTTTAGCTTGAGCGTCACCACCTGTCCCCCGCCCGGCGCGATACGGAGTTCCCTTTCTCCGCTCTGTTGACCGAATCGCCACATCAACGTAATGGGGTCATCGAACCGTGTATCATTGCGCACCATTACCGTACGCGTCACCTCGCTGTTCGCGGGCAACGTGCGCGTCCACTCACGGACGAGCGCGCAAACCGGCTGCCACGCCTTGTAGTGATCCTCGCCGTATCCACTGCACCAATAGTGAAAACCTCCCAGTTCCTGCCAGCGGTAGCCTTCGGAGTACATGCGCAGCAGCAGCGATCCGGCCTCTCTCGTCTCAGCGCGTCCGGCGAAGCACTTCTCCCCGCCGATGCCTGCAAAGGCCTCCGGTTTGCGGCCGTGCAGGAAAGCCTCCTCACTCAGGAAAATGGGCCTATCGGTAGCCATCGGCCAGGGCTGTTTGTTCGATTGATCCGTCCAGCTACCCAATCCATAGGCCATGTCAGGGTAGTCGCGGTCGGCCGACGCCTCATAATGGCAGCCGTTAACCGGCAGGCTCCGATCCATCAGGGCGCGCCCGCCAGCGACCATATGTCCACGCCCCTGGCGATCCAGCGATGCCACGAGCGCCGCGGTCTGCTTGAATTCCGGTTCGACGGCATCCAGATTTCCGAAGTTGCGGGCGTTGATGTAAACGATCTCGTTGTCGAGTTCCCACACGAAAACGCAGGGGTGATTGCGGTCA
>DATKWR010000276.1:0-3052 GCA_035529475.1 Sedimentisphaerales bacterium
GAGAGGATGGTTGCCGAGCATAGAATGCATGAAGTGGGCGCGGCCGAATCGGCCCGACCTGCCGCCGTTCAGCCTGAAGCAGCGTCACCACCCCAAGTCACAAAAAGATGGGCCATGTATGATATTCGTGCGTGGTTGGCCATTGGCTGGCTTGCGGGGGTCGCTGCTCTATCATTCTATTATCTGCTCAATGCACTGCGCACCCAGATATGGCTTCAAAGGCGGCGCAAGGCACTGCCGAGCGAATCGGCGCGCAGCATCGAGAGCTTCTTCGCGGCGCACGGCGTAGGGCGCAAGCCTCGTGTATGGCTGCTGGAGCGAATAAACCAGCCCTTTGTCTGGGGCCTGGTGCGCGGGAGCATCTATCTACCCGTTAAGCTGTTGGACGATGAGCACGCGAAGTTTCAGGCGAGCCTTCTGGGGCACGAGCTTAGCCACGTCGTTCGCCTTGATGCGATGGTCAATTCGCTGCAGGTCATTGCGCAGATGGTTTTCTGGTTCCATCCGTTGGTGTGGTGGGCGAATCGAAAGATACGCGATGAGCGTGAGAAGTGCTGCGACGAGATGACGATTGCCCGTTTGAATACCCTGCCCGAAGAGTACGGCGGAGCCATCGTCGAAACTCTCGCCGCCAAATACGAACAAGCCCGGCCGGTCCCATCACTGGCCGTAGCCGGCCAGGTCAAAAATATCGAGGAAAGGATAAGAACCATGTTAAAACCAGGAAAGAAATTCTACAAATACCCGAGCCTTGTCGCTGCGACAATCGTATTGCTGATGGCCCTGCTGACAGTTCCCTCGGCCGTGGTCCTAACCGCGCGGGGAGAGAGTAATACGCCAACCGAAAGTGCGGCCGCAGTCCCCTTTTTCGGCAATGCCACTAATCTTGGTCCGGTAGTTAATACATGGCCTTGGACGTGGGACCCACATATCTCGCCCGATGGTCTTTCGCTCTATTTCAACACAGAACGGAAACGGCCCGATGGGTCCTGGTACTACGATGTTTGGGTAACAACACGGAACACAAAAGAGGATGTGTGGGGGCAACCGGTCGAACTCGAAATCAATACTGATGCGTTCGAAGGGGCCCCATCTTTATCAGCAGATGGCCTGGAAATGTACTTTGTCTCAGACCGTCCTGGTGGCTCCGGTTCGGTGGACATCTGGGTTACAGAACGGAAAACCAAGGACAGTCAGTGGGGTGCGGCGGTCAATCTTGGCCCAACGGTCAACTGTGCGGCGGCGGAAAACGGACCAAGTATCTCCGCTGACGGCTTGGAACTCTACTTCTCCGAGGCAATCTGGTCGAGCCCGTCGCCTCGAACCGGAGGGATGGGGAGCTCTGACATCTGGGTTATAAAACGGAAAACCAAAGACAGTCCCTGGGGCGCGCCAGTCAATCTTGGCCCAACGGTCAACACCTCTGCTGGTGAAGCCTCACCGGCCATCTCAAAGGATGGGCTCTCACTATACTTTATGTCTATGCGTGGCTACGGAGGTCCGGACATCTGGGTGACAACGCGGGAAAGCAAAGATGATCCCTGGGGTACCGCGAGCAATCTTGGTCCGGCGGTCAACACTTCACATACAGAGTCGAATCCTGATATCTCCAGCGATGGTTCTGCACTTTATTTCATCTCCGACCGGCCAGGTTCCGGGGGTACCGACATATGGCAAGTCTCTTTAGAGTCTGAGGCCAGACCTGCTGAGTCACTTCATCAGACAGCGGCTTATGGCGACATCCAGCAAGTCAAATCGCTCATTTCAAAAGGAGCGGACCTTGGCGAAAAGGACGAGGACGGTAATACGGCACTGCACCATGCGGTGATAAACGGTCACATAGAGATAGTCCGGTTCTTGCTTGCTAAAGACACCGACGTCAACGAAAGACGCAAGAACGGTTTCACGCCCCTGGGAGATGCGGCACGGAATGGCTATAAGGACATCGTGGAGATGCTCATTGCCAAGGGCGCGGATGTCAATGCCTCACAGGGCGAGGACCAATGGACGCCGCTTCACAGCGCAGCCGACCAGGGCTTTGTAGAAGTGGCAAAACTCCTTATCGTGCAAGGGGCCAACGTGAATATCAGGGGGGCAAAGGGTGAAACACCTCTACACTTATCAGTACGTAGATGCTACAGAGAATTGGCCGAGTTATTGCTTGCAAATGGTGCGGACATAAATGCGACGAATGGATCGGGCCGGACACCTCTTGATATCGCCGTTGAGCGAGGCCACATCTCTGTCGTCGAATTGCTAAAGGAGCACGGAGCCAAGGAGTAATCAGGGGATCTGAAGACGGGTAGCCCGCATGTGGAGCTGCTCCGTTCGTCAATCGATCTGGCCGGTCTGGGCATAGTGGTACAGCAGGCCCCAGGCTTTGGCGGCGATCTTCTTGTTCGAGGCGAGCAGGTCCCGGATGCCCTCGATGTCCAGGAGCAATACCTCGATGTCTTCGGCATCGGCGAGCCACTTGTTGGATACCTGTCCCTTTGCTTCGACTAAGACCATGTGGCACGATTCGTCAGTCAGGCCGGCGGATGAAAAGACCGGCATACTGACGTGCTTGATTCCTGCAAGCTCAAGGCCCGTCTCTTCTTTCAACTCTCGCGCGACGGTTTTCTCCAGATCCTCACCGTCGTCAATCAGCCCAGCGGGAAAGCCGTACTCACAATCCCAGATCGGCACGCGGAACTCTTTCGTCACGACGAGCCTTTTTCCTTTATCGGTGTCAATGGTGGCGACGATCACCACGGCGTCGGCTTTGGCGGCGTCTTCGATGGGCCTGTCCTTGCGCGAACACATCACCCATGATCTTTCAGCCTGGGCTTTGCGTTGGACTCGCACTTCAAATAAATTCGCCCAGTCGCAGTTTGTAAGCTTCTTGAGCTTGTAAGAATCGTTCATACATATTCTCCGGGTACACCTGCTATTTTCGGTCAGAATACCACGCTGCGGCAATCATGTTCAAGCATGTTCTGTCTGGAACTGCGTCTGCGATTCTGGTATGCTAAGACTGAAAATCACGGCTGCGTGAGTTGAACGGGAATCT
>DATKWR010000277.1:0-18336 GCA_035529475.1 Sedimentisphaerales bacterium
TCGTGAACGGCGTTTCAGAGACGACCTTGGTGCTTGACGGAATCGAGTCGGTGGCCTCGTAATAGACCTGACCGTCCAGATAGAGGGTCATGCGTTCTCCGGGCACGAATACCGCTGCGATGTGATGCCACTCGTTAAGCGGAACTGCTTGCGAACCCCCGATCTCGAAATTGTCGGCCGAAGTCACTCCAAAGGCCAGGCTGTGATCCTGCAGGGTTTTGAGGTAGTAGCTGTCCCCGTTGGCGCCGCCGGTCCTGTTCTTACCGATGATGTGACTGTAGGAACTGGAGGTGGCGTCTGTCTTGTTCATCCAGGTCATCAGGGTCATGGCCCCCGTCATATCCAGCAGCTCGGTGGAACCGCAATCCACGTCATTACTGACCCCGTCAAACGCCAGAGCGCCACCCAGCTTGCCGGGCACCCAGGTCGGTACGGCATAATCCTCCAGAACGCCGTGGTGAATCCCCACATCGTCTGTGGCGATCCGGCTCCTCGGCTCGATCAAACCATCATCCAGACGCCAGTGAGCAACGGGCACGGGGATGGAGGCAAATGCGAAACGCTGATCGAAATCGAGAGGGAGGTCGAACTCGCTGTCCTGATCGCTCTCCCATAAATTTAACCTGGGCGAGTAGGTTGAGACCCGAATCTTGTCTTCCGTCGGCACGAAGGTGTACATTTGCAGCCAACCGTTCCCGCCGTTGGGGCGGCTTTGGTAATCGACCTGAATCTGGTAAACCACGTGTCCGAGATTATTATAGGCCACTTCCATACGCTCGCCGCTCCAATGTCCATTCAGGGTCATGAAGATCTGGTCGTTATTGGCAATGAGCTTCTGCCAGACGGCATTACCGGAATTGCCGTTTGCGCGAGCGTAAGGCGAGGCATGTCTGCCACTGGATTTGGCCAGGTAAACATGGGTGGAGATGATTGTGGGGAAGTTCGGATAGAGATTCATGATGCCCTGTGCCCAGTTAATGGCGTCATTCGGGATGTCAACATCCAAATGCAGTGACAGAAAGGTGTAGCCGCCTCCTTCAAAGAAGTGGTAGCTGTTCAGGCCGTTCGGGGAATGTCCGCCATACCCCGGGTGACCTTGAAAGCGGTCGGGTCCAAAGTAGATCCGGAAATTCGTACCCCGGTCGCCGCCCAAACCGTCGAGATCATGGTTGCCCATAGCTATGCCATACGGGACCAAGCCGTCCAGGTTACTCATTGCCGCATCTGCATTATTCCACTGACCCAGATTGCTGCCGGTTTGCGTAATATCTCCGAGATGACAGACCATGACGATACGCTGTGCGTCGGCATTCTCAGCAATCCACCTTGTTTGGCTGAGAAAAATATCAGGGTAGATTTCCGAATAGAGTTGTGTGTCAGGCAGAGCAACTACTGTAAACGGCAGCACGTCTACATTCTCATGAACGCTGATAATCAGTTCATCGAAAGCTGATTTTGCAGGGATCCCCATGTCTGTAGCGGTCAGCCGGAGGGTATAATCGCCGACTGCATCCAAGGTGGCGGTAGTGATCGCGTCGGTCGGTGTGGCGATCACGACTGTAGCATCGGTGGGCTTCTCGATCACGGACCACGACACGGCAAAACCATCCTCATCCATCACTTGAGCGTTGAGGGCCACGGCCGCCAGGCCGTTGTCCAGGAAGGCGCTGAGATCGATCCCAGCATCCACTTCCGGCATAGCATTGACGGTGTTGAAACTCCAGATCGGCCCCTCTCTGGTCTGGACTTCGAGGCCGTTGTCTTCATGACAGATCACTTGCCAGAAGTACACTTGTTCACGCTGAAGGCTGACATTGGACGTGAAGGTCTCAGACGCACCTACTTCGATCATCTGGGTATCGGTCTTCATGTTCGGATCCGTGCCAAACAACACGTCACAAGTGATGGTATTCCCAGGCTCCAGGGGCACTGGATTGCTCCAGCTCAAGCGAGACGATGTTACATCCACGTGTTGGCCGTTGCCTGGCTGCGGGTTGGACGCTCTGCGATCGCCCGTGTTGACGATCTGTTTGACTTGATCATCGGTCAAGGCATTGTTGTACACTTGTATATCATCCAGATAGCCATTAAAGGCATACCCCGGGCTGGTGTGGGCGTAAAGATGGCCGATAGTAAAAGGGATAGAAATGGATACCGTCGAAGGAGGTACATTGTTCGTCTTCTGAGCATAGAGGTCCCCGTCCAGATAGATTCGCATAGCCGCGCTTGGTACAAATACCACGGCCATGTGATGCCATTCGTCCAGCGGCACCGGCTGGGTTCCTGAGAGGTTGACGTTCGCACCCCCGTTTGTCACGGCGAACAGGAGCGTGTCGTCAGGCATGGATTTGAGAAAATAACTGCCATTCGCTGATCTGCCAATGCTATTCTTACCAGCCAAATGGCCGTAGTTCGAATTCGCATTGGGTCCTTGCTTGTTCAGCCAGAGGGTTATCGACAATGCGCCTGTAATATCCAAGTCGTCTCCGGCGCCGCAATCGACCTTTTGCATGCGACCATCGAATGCCAGGGCACCGCCCATAAAGCCGCTGACCCAGGTCGGTGTGGGTGGGAAATTCTGCAGCGTCCCGTGATTGATACCGACGACATCAACGGCCGTTGTACTGTTGGGATTTGCAAGACCGTCGTCCAATGGCCAATGAGCCACCGCATCGGCGTAAGCCACTTGGGTTCCAAGAATCAGGATAATCGAGCAAAACAATGCCCCAGGATATATCTTCGATCTTCCAGGCATGATTGCTCCTCCTTCAAGAAGTCAAGACCAATGGGGTCGGATGGGGCACCAAGACAAGTTGGCCAGATTCTCTACGTATGGCAGTCCTCCTTTCCGGGGTAGCGAAGGAAAGCACCCCGATACTTCTGTGCTTCCCTGAATCGCCACTGCACATTTTACCTGCCATGATAGCAGAATCTGAATTAGATTTCAACAATTCTCCGGCAAATAGCGCACTGAGTCACGGAAAACTACTCGGTATGTGATATTGGCCCGACACTTCTCGGCGACGGGATCGTCGGTGTCCAGGACCCGGCTGTTCTTGCGGAGCGTCTGTTCGAGTAGCCCGAGTAGATTGCGCACTGGAAGGTGGACGAAACTGAGGGCGAACTCGTCCACGAGAGCGTCAGAGGCATCGACGATGCCGTTGTTGGCAATCCTCTCTGGCGGCCGATCGGTGGACAAGTATATGGTGCGCTGGAATTCGACGGGCTGGATGCCTATGTGATTTGCAGCTTGGAGCTCAATCCAGCGGATGGACCGTTCAGCGTGTTGACCTGGGTCAGAACCGCAGCGCCCGGTCATGGGATCATTTCGAAACTGACAGACGACGATTGGCTGAAGACAGGTTTAGAAGGCACATCGATGACGTCCGCATCTATCACCGGGCAGCGAAATCGCAGGTGTTTGTGTTGCGAAGAAGGCTGGTGGGTGAGTAGCATGAAAGAGTTGCCAGCCCTTGGTTTTCGGACAGTCCATTGAATACGTTGACGACAAGAAATTCCTATAAAGTCTTTGCTTTCAGGCAAATAATGGATGTCCATCCTCGACCAAAGTGGGCAAAATCAAGACGTGTGGAGACATTTTGGTGTCAGGCCTTGTCAAGGAAATCTGACCTGTCGGAGTTCCTCAGGGGCACAGATGGTCTTTGCGATCTCAGGAAGGTCGTTTGAGCCTCACAACCACCAACCCAGAGAACTGCCCAGATTCTGCCACAATCGTCGGGACAATAGGTGATGGCCAGACGTGTAGAGCTCAAGCCCCGACTATGGTATTATAGTCCATGTGGCATCCAGGAGTACCGATTATGAAGTTAAATGGGAAATCCCGGATAAATTGTCGGTTGTGTAAACTCAGTCAGGAGACCACTCTTATGACGGAAGATAGACAATTCACGCGTCGCAAATTTCTCAAAGCAGCCTCACCTGTGGTATTGGCGCCACTGGCTGTGCCGGCTTCGGCTCTGGGTTTGACAGAACGCCCCGCGCCAAGCGAACGGATTGCTGTGGGCTGCATCGGCCTCGGCGGTCAGGGTGATCGCGACATGACGGCGCTGATGAACGACCCTAGGGTCCAGGTCGTGGCTATTTGCGATTGCGACCGTGGTTCCGGGGACTATGAGAAGGGCTGGTATCGCGGCTTGGCGCCCGCCAAGGCGAAGATCGAGGCTCACTACGCCCAAAACGGGCGGGCCGGTACTCACAAAGGCGTTTTCGAGACCGGAGATTTCCGCGAGCTGCTCGCCAGAGACGACGTCGATGCGGTTACCTGCTCGACGCCGGACCACTGGCACGCCGCTGTTGTGGTAGCCTCAGCCAAAGCGGGAAAGGATATTTACTGCCAGAAGCCTCTGTCTCTGACGGTGGAAGACGGGCGGGCGATGGTCCGGGCGGTTCGACGCTACAATCGAGTTTTTCAATGCGGCAGCCAGCGACGCTCGGACAGCAAGTGCCGTCATGCGTGCGAACTGGTGCGCAATGGCCGAATTGGCAGGCTGCATACCGTGCTCGTGGGCCTTCCCGGCGGCCACAGCAATCCCCGCCCGGGGCGTTCGCCCGAGATCATGGCGGTCCCGCAAAGCTTTGACTACCCTATGTGGCTGGGGCCGGCGCCTTATTCGCCGTACACGCTGGACCGCTGCCATTGGACGTACCGCTGGAATCTGGATTACTCGGGCGGCCAGCTTACTGACTGGGGCGCTCACTTTATTGACATGGCCCACTGGGGCATGGGCGCCGAACATACCGGCCCGGTGCAGATCGAAGGCAAGGGCACATTCCCGCCTGGGAGTGACGTGTGGAATACGGCAACGGAATTCCACATCGAGTGCCTCTATGCCGATGCGGTGAAGATGATCATCTCGAATCAGGGCGGCGGGGTCAAGTTCGTGGGTACCGAAGGCACGGTTACCCTCTCCGGCTCCGAGCCAAAGTCAATTTGGCAGTCGCAGATCGGGACTGATGAAATTCACCTCTATGAGAGTGACAACCACTACGGAAACTTCATAGACTGCGTCATCAGCCGCAAGCGCACAGCCGCGCCGGTGGATGTAGCGCACCGCTCGATTACCCCGGCTCATCTGGGTGGCATTGCCATGAGACTGGATCGGAAACTCCGGTGGGACCCGGAACTTGAGGCATTCATCGGAGATACTCAGGCCGACACGATGCTTTCGAGGTCCTACCGAGCACCGTGGTCCCTGTAATTGACCGGAGGGACAATGACTAACCCATTATTAGGAACGGACATGAAAATGAAACAACTTGTAATGCTGGTAATGTTGGTGTGCCTTTTAGGTGGAAGCGGCGAGGTCTTAGCCGACTCGGCGTCAAGTGAGCTTGAACCGGAGGTGAAAAAGGCGATGGAGAGCGCAGATCCTTTCATGGGAGACTGGCAGGGACGTTGGACTCTGGATGACGGGTCCGACTCGGGGTCACTGGTGACCCAGGTGCTGGCCTTGGGCAAAGAGGACTATCGGGCGAACTTTCACTACAATTTTGAGTACGAGTGGCCACCGCTTTTCGTACTCAGCGGCAATGAAAAAGACTCCTCGGTTCCGCTCAACGGTCGAGCCGAATTCGAAGGCAAGGTCCTCGAAATACAATCCTCGATCAAAGCGGGAAGGTTCACAGGCAAATTCAAAGGCACCGACGACGATGCAAACATCTCTGGGACCTTCACAATGGAAAAGACCATCAGGCTCTCTCCCACGTTAGGCGCCAAGCCGCCCGAGGGTGCGATTGTGCTATTCGACGGCAAGGGGGCGAGCCTCAAAAAGAATTGGCAAATGTCCGGACCCAGACCGGGTGTGGAGGAGATTCAATGGCGCGTAAAGGACGGTGCAATGGAAGTCACGCCGCGAACCAGTTCGATCATCACAAAAGCGAAATTCGGTGACGTCAAGCTGCATCTTGAGTTCCGCACTCCGTTTATGCCGGATGCACGCGGACAGGGACGCGGCAACAGCGGTGTGTATTTGCAGGGGCGATACGAAGTGCAGATACTCGACAGCTACGGGCTCGAGGGCAAAGACAACGAGTGCGGAGGAATCTACACAGTCGCAAAACCGCTGGTGAACATGTGCGCTCCGCCGACGCAGTGGCAGACCTACGATATCACGTTCCGGGCGCCTCGTTTCGATGCGAACGGCGAGAAGATTGATCTGGCCACCTTGAGGGTCCTGCACAACGGAGTAACAATCCACGATGGCGTAAGAGTAGGCCGGCCAACGACAGCGGCACCGGACAAAACCGAAAAGGGCCCGGGAGGAATATACCTCCAGGACCACGGCAACCCGGTGCAGTTCCGCAACATCTGGCTCGTCGAATTGCCCGCGGCGAATCCGTAGCGGACAGGCGTTCTTACAAATGCCAAGGACTTCGCATCGGGCGCGTGAGCATCTGGTTGGCTTCGCGGTGGTTGATGAATTGCTCCGCGGCCGGATCCCAGGTGAGCTTTCGCTTTAGCCGGCATGCAACCTCTGGGAGCAGGCCAGGATAAGACGCTTTGTGCCCTGCCTCGACTGGAGCGAGAGGGTCGCGCCTGGATCGCACACAATCGAGGAAATTGGCGTGGTGACTGGTTGCGTCTGTCATCCAAACAGCCCTTCGACTTCACGATGCATTATTGTCGACATCGTGAATCTGCCTATGTCCTGGTCAATCGCCACAACGACATTGCCAAACACCTATCCGGAGCTTGCCCAATAGGGGTCCCAGCTTCAACAGCATCGAGTAACAGTTGTGCCGTCTTATCGTACCGGCGCACATGGCCGTGGCGCATTCGTTCTGGACGTCAAAGGAATTACCGCTCGCAAGCACGCCAAAGGTTGTGAACTATACAGACACGAATTCACTCAATCCATTTGCCTTCGCTGCGGACCGGAACGAAGCCCCGTCGCATGGTATTCTCCGTTACAGTCCGGGGATCCATGAACTGGAGCAGGTAGTCGGGACCGCCGGCCTTCGAGCCGACCCCTGACATCTTAAATCCCCCGAAAGGCTGCTTTTCCACTATGGCACCTGTGCAGCCGCGGTTGAAATACAGGCTACCTACCCGAAACTCTTTACGGCACTGCTCCAAGTGTTTCGGGTGACGGCTGAACACGCTGCCGGTCAAAGCAAATCGGGTAGAGTTAGCCCATACTTTGGCCTGGTCGAAATCCATGGCCCGCATAACCGCCAGCACCGGTCCGAACACTTCTTCCTGAGCCAAACGGTGTTCAGGCGTTATACCTTCGACGATCGTAATAGGAACATAATAGCCGCCACCAGGCACATTGCTTGAATAGAGAATAGATCCCTCTTTTCGAGCGATCTCAATATGATGCAGGATACTCTTCTGGGCGGACTCGTCGATGACGGGGCCCATGAAATTAGCCGGGACTTCCGCCGGTCCAATCCTGACCGAACGAGCGGCATCAACCAGACGTTCGACGAAACGGGCATAAATTGTGTCGAGCACAATAACGCGGGAACAGGCCGAGCACTTCTGCCCCTGATACGCAAAAGCCGAATCAATCACTTGCGGGATCGCCTCGTCGAGGTCGGCGTCATCGTCTATGATTATGGCATTCTTTCCACCCATTTCTGCAATGACTTTCTTTACCGATGGCTGGCCTTCAGACGTGCGAGCGGCTCGCTCGATGATTCTCAGGCCAACTTCCATAGAACCTGTGAAGGCGATCAGGCTTGTTTGGGGATGATCTATGAGGAAATCGCCTATGACTGATCCGGCGCCGGGGATGTAGTTGAAGACACCTGGCGGAAGGCCTGCTTCTTGCAGGATTTGCAGCAACGTATACCCGACAACCGGCGTTTGATTGGAAGGTTTGTAAAGAACACAATTGCCGGTAACCAGGGCGGCCGCGCACATACCACAGCTAATGGCCAAAGGAAAATTCCACGGTGCGATGACCACCCCAATACCTTTGGGCTGGTAGAAGTACTCATTGACCTCTCCTGGGGCATGGCCTATGTATCGAGGGTGAGCCAGGCGGACCATCTCGCGGGCGTAATACTCGAGGAAATCGATCGCCTCGGCAACATCGTTATAAGCTTGCCTCCATTGCTTCCCTGCCTCCAGTACCTGCCAGGCAGCAAGCTCAAAGATTCGTGTCCGTGCGATTTCTGCCGCTCTGATAAGGTAGGTAGCCCGCTTATGAGCGGGAATATCTCGCCATCTTTGAAAGGCATCTTGTGCAGCCGTTATGGCCTCCTCCACCTGCCTTGTGCCAGCCAGCCAGACACGGCCGATGACCTCGTCCGGACGGGCAGGGTTCATCGAGTCTACAAGGGTGTCAGTAGTCACTTCGTTGCCGCCGATGAAAAGTGGATAGGTTCTTCCCAGTTTCTTCTTGACCTCAGCAATGGCGCCGGCGAAAGCATCTCTAACCTCCGGCAAGGAGAAGTCTGCGAGGGGCTCATTGCTGAATGCGCCGAATTCGGACTGCGATTCAGACCTCTCGGGGCGCTCTGGCGCGGGCTTTTCAGCCGTTTCGGAGATAGAAAGGTGTGGCGCCCTCAGGAGTCGTTCAGGCTCACATCCTTCCACATAGGTCTGACGCAGGAACGACTCATTTGAAGTGTTTTCCATAAGCCTTCGTATCAAATAAGCCATTCCTGGCAGGAGTTCACCCTGCGGGCAATACAACCGAACGCGGTCGGCCATCTTCAAAAGGGCATTGCGAAATGGCTCAGCCATTCCGTAGAGAACCTGGAATTCATAACGGTCGTCAGGCACCTCCAGAAGACGGGCAAGTTCCAATACCGAACACACGGAACGGACATTATGTGAGGCACAGGCCAGGTGGCAGTAATCATGGTTGCGAAGTATCTTCTCGGCACAACGCTCAAATGAGGCGTCGGTTTCAGCCTTATTCGTATGTACCGGGATAGGCCAGCCGTTCTGGCGCGCAACAGCTATCTCATAGTCCCAGTAGGCTCCCTTGACCAGCCGAATGGAAATGGGCAAACGCGCCTGACGAGCCCAGTCGAGCATAAGGCCAATGTCGCGATCGCCGCTTTTTAGACAAACCTGCATCGCCAGACCCAGATGAGGATACGCCTTGAATTCGGAATCACTGCGAAGACGCCGGTACAGCTCAATTGTGATTTCTTTGTACGCTCTCATCTCCGTATCGATGCACATGAAGCCATTTAACTCAATAACCTTGCGATAAACCGGTCTCAGCCTATCCAAAATGTGTTCTACCGAGCCTTGAAAATCTGCAGGATTGATTTGTGAGTATAAAGCCGATGGCTTGATTGAAATATTGATCTTGGGTGAATGGCCCCAGTCCAGAGTGGAGTTGTCAGTGCCCAACGCCGACCAATTCGACCGGGCTTGTTCCAACCCCTCAAGCAAACGCATGTAATTTTCGGCGTATGAATCAGCTTCTTTCTCATTGACCGTCGCTTCACCGAGAATGTCCAAGGTGAAGGCAAAACCTCTTTGCCGGAGCTTGCTGAGATTCCTGACCGTCTGCGGGATCGTGTTGCCGATTATGAACTGAAGGGCCATATTCTCGATATTCTTCCGAATAGTCTTGGCCAGCACTTTCATACCCAAATAACCGCCGATGCCGGCGCTCTTTGCTCCGAATCTGAGTACGGCTGGCACCTTCTCGTGCTGGGCAAAGTACTCCTGGATGTGATCGTTGAGCATCTGCTCCGTGGCCAGACAAGGAAGCACATCTATAAAGCGGAAAAGCTGGACCTTGAAATCCTCGTGGCTCATACTCCAGCCCATCACTTTACCCATCCACCAGTCCTTGTTGAACACTGAGGGGGTCTGTCCGCTAAGCAGGTCAAGAAACTCCCTCCCGCGGGAGAGTATCTTTGCTTCCAATTGATCTCTATCCATTCTTTAGTCACCTCATCATAGTTCTGAATCCAAGACCATTATACTTTGCCGAGTATAGCGGCAACTTCTTACAGTCGCCAGTACGTCGATCACGGAACCATGCTATAATCACTAATGCGAAGCCAGATATGATCACCGGTGCCCATCTGTGCCACCAAGCCGGCTGCATCTCGGTGCCAATGGGACCAACCATCGGCCAATCCCCCGCTCCGCGACTTTCTGGAGGCAATTTGATGTCGGGAGAAGGCAAATAGCTTTGTGCTTGAATCTGAGAGATTCTCCAGATAGCATCATTAGCTAAACGCTCGATAATTGTCGTTTCATACGCTTGAGCTTCTGAGCCTCCCTAGGCCCGAGCTTCCGTGCCACAATTGTGTCCATAGTGTGTTCTCCACTTTTCCCCGGCTGCTGTATGCAGCCTCAGTGGAGAACTTATCTATACCATAGGCTGTGGTAGCGCAAGTCTTTTTTTTGCTGAGACTTACAATGACTCCTACGAACACGTAACTCTCTTATATGGAAATGGCACTAGCGCGGATGCGTGATGGGGAAACCGCCAATGGCATCCTGTATCACCTGGAACAATGGACGACTCACTCAGGCCGTAGTCCGCTCGAAGCTGGGCAAGCCATGTGTGATGCGGTATGGTAACGAGCATTTTCGTTTCAACACCCAAATCGGCCAATCGTATGTGATTGGCTATTCCGGCAACCTAATGTTTGACAAGAATCAAGAACCGTGATAATGTAAACACAGGAGTCAGTCGAATGCTGTATTACCTTTTGCACCTGCGATCCATATGCGTCTTCATTGCTGTCCTGGCGATAGCACCTGCCTGCAACGGTGCAGAGTCGCAACCGGACGAACTGACAGTTCCCATCGTCGTCGACGGCCAAACACAGGTCATTCCCGAACTCAAGGATCCCGATCTTTGGATCCGTCATGACCTCTGGGTCGAAACGGACTTTGATAGCGACGGAGATGGCAAGTTGGACCGCATGCACGTGGATGTCACCCGGCCGCGGCAAACCGAGAGCCAGGGGCTGAGGCTCCCGGTGATTTACATCTCAAGCCCGTACTTCGGCGGCACGGGCGCCAAAGGAAAAGAGTTCTTCTGGGATGTCCGGCACGAACTGGGAGCCACGCCCCCCAGACGCAAGCGCGTTCCCCCCATCGAACGCAAAGAAACACGCCCGATCATCTCCAAGACTCATGTGAACGAGTGGGTACCTCACGGCTACGTGGTTGTCCACTCCTCGTCGCCGGGGACGGGGCTTTCACAAGGCTGCCCCACCATTGGTGGTGACAATGAGTCGCTTGCCCCCAAAGCCGTTATCGACTGGCTCAACGGCCGTGCCCCCGGATACACCTGCCCCGATGGTAACGAGCCTGTTGTCGCCTATTGGTCCACGGGAAAGGTGGGCATGACGGGCACCTCGCATCCAGGGACCCTGGCACTGGCGGCCGCGACAACAGGAGTCGATGGTCTCGAAGTAATCATTCCCATCGCGCCAAACACATCCATCTATCACTACTACCGATCGAACGGATTGATCCGACATCCGTTTGGCTTCCTGGGCGAGGACATCGACTACATGTACGACTATGTCCATAGCAATCCTCAGCGCTGCGATTATTGTGACGACCAGGTCCGAGACAAGGAAATAACCCAGGGATTTGACCGCATAACCGGCGACTACAACGCTTTTTGGGCGAAGCGTGATTATCTTCACGACCTGGCGCCATTAAAAGCGGCCGTTCTGATGGCCCACGCTTTCAACGATTGGAACGTCGTTCCCGAGCACAGCAACCGCATTTATCAGGCGTTGAAGACCAAAGGCGTCACGGCGCACGTGTACTACCATCAGGGAGGTCATGGTGGACAGCCGCCGATGGAGATGATGAACCGTTGGTTTGCCCATTATCTGCACGGCGTCGAGAATGGCGTCGAAAAGGGGCCGCGAGCGTGGATCGTGCGAGAAAACGCCGAGAGAACCAAGCCGACTCCCTACGAGGACTATCCAAACCCTGCGGCGGCGCCGGTCGTGTTCCATCTGGTCGCAGGTGCGCCGGAGCAAGGCCAACTGGTCATCACCAGACCGCCCAGGCAGGGCACGGAAACGCTGGTCGATAATTTCTCCTTCAGCGGAGCAACGCTGGCCCAGGCGGAATGGACGAACCACCGCCTGATCTATCTGACGCCGCAGTTGACCGCACCAATCCACTTGTCCGGCACCCCCAGCGTAACAGTCAGACTGGCTAGCAGCCGACCCGCAGCCAATCTGTCGATCTGGCTGGTCTCTCTGCCGTGGACCGAGGGCAAGGATGCGAAGATCGCCGACAATATCATCACACGGGGTTGGGCCAACCCGCAGAACTACCGTTCTCTCGCAGAAAGTGAACCACTTGCACCGGGGCGGCTCTACGAGCTGACCTTCGATCTGCAACCTGACGATCAGATTGTCCCGAAGGGCCAACAGATTGGCCTGATGATTTTCTCAAGCGACAGAGATTTTACGCTCTGGCCGACACCGGGTAGCGAACTGACCGTCGATCTGGATGCAACTTCGATCACTTTGCCCGTGGTCGGTGGTCCTGAGGCGGTTGGGCAGGCCTTCAAAGAGAAAGAAAGATCGCCAGCCGCTATGATGACTGATCCCCCATGAGATGCCGGGTCGCCTGTCGCGGCCACGTTTTGCTCGCTCAGCGTCAGGCACCGGCCCGTAGAAGGGATGGGCAGGTTTTATGGCAACTACACCAAGAGTTGATCGAAGAGAGTCCCTGAAGCAAACGGTCCTTCGCATCGGTTTGGGTCTCTATGTGTTGCTTCGGCTGTCCGGAGCGCGCAACTGCGTTCGAATTGAGAAGAAGCCTGAGGCAACAGTCCCAATCTGAAGTGGCAGAACCAGACAAGTTTAGGAGGTGAAATCATGAAATACTATCTGCGGTCACTGCTTATCGTTTTGTTCCTTGCCGCGGTCGGCGAGAGCAAGGCCTTCGCGGCGTCCAAGCCAAACGTGCTTTTCATCTCCGTCGACGACTTGAACGACTGGGTCGGCTGTCTGGGCGGACACCCTCAGGCACGCACGCCGAATATCGATCGTCTCGCGGCAAGCGGCATGCTGTTTACTAACGCTCATTGCGCCGCGCCTGCGTGCAATCCTTCGCGCACGGCCATCATGACCGGCATCTCGCCGCACACGTCCGGACTCTACGAAAACAGCCAAAAGATGCGCGAAATACTGCCGGGCGCGGTGCTTCTGCCCAAGTACTTTTCCAATCACGGATACTGGGCAGGCGGGTCCGGGAAGTTGCTGCACTACTTCATCGATGCACAATCCTGGGATGAATACTACCCACCCAAGGAGACCGAAGATCCCTTTCCCCGCACGCTCTATCCAGAGAAGCGACCCGTCAGTTTGCCTCGCGGCGGCGCCTGGCAGTACATCGAAACGGACTGGGGGCCGCTTGATGCGACGGATGAGCAGTTCGGCGGCGACTGGCTCGTCTCAAAGTGGATCAGCGAGCAACTTCAAAAAAGACATGACAAACCGTTCTTTCTGGCATGCGGTATCTATCGCCCCCATGAACCATGGTTTGTTCCCAAGAAGTATTTTGACCTTTTCCCAATTGAAGACATTCAACTGCCGCCAGGTTACAAGCAGGACGATCTGGAGGATCTGCCTGAGGCGGGGAAAAAGCGGGGACCGAATCGATATTTTGCTCACATTTTGGCGCATCAACAGTGGAAGCAGGGCATTCAGGGCTATCTGGCATCGATCGCGTTCGCCGACGCCATGGTCGGTCGCGTCATTGATGCACTTGAGAACAGTCCCAACCGTGACAACACCATCGTCGTGCTCTGGAGCGACCACGGATGGCATCTCGGCGAAAAGGAGCACTGGCAGAAGTTCACGGCGTGGCGAGTCTGCACGCGGATTCCGCTGATCGTTCGGGTCCCAGCCGGGGCGCCGGGACTGCCTGAGGGTACGCAGCCGGGAAGTATCTGCGGCAAGCCCGTCGGTCTCTTGAGCCTGTTCCCAACACTGACCGAGCTGGCGGGCCTGCCGCACAAGGCGGACAACGATGGTCCCAGTATTGTTCCATTACTGTCTCGGCCGCAAGCCGATTGGCCATATGTCGCGGTTACTTACCTGGCCGAGCCCGGAAGCTACGGACTCAGTGCCGAGCGTTGGCGTTACATTCACTACGCCAACGGCGACGAGGAACTGTACGATTGCCACACAGATCCCTACGAGTGGGTCAATCTGATAGGTTCTGCGGCCCATACCGCAGAGCTGGAGAAATTGCGGGCTCGCTGCCCAAGAACTTTTGCCCCTCTTGTGCCGCCCAAGGATGAATCGCTGCCCAAGCTGAAGTGGCATGCGGCCGGCAAGGGGCCGATACCCGCCTCAGAGTCGGAAGGACGCACGCTGGACATCATCCTGCTCAATCAGCGCGAAGACCCGGTCAACCTCTACGTCATGGACTTCCAGGGGCAGCGACAACCGCGCGGCTCCATCGCTTCCGGCTGGCGATTACGGCACCAGACACAATCGGGAGTCGTATGGCTGATCACCGACCTCCAGGAAAGGCCGCTTGGCTATTTCGTTGCGCAAGATCGGACCGCCCTGGCCACTATCCCCGACGACGAATGACAGCGGCTGAGAGGATGGATCTGTCGCCTTTTTGCGGGTATGCCCACTATCGCGGCGATTCGCCGTCGATTCAGTGCAAGCCCGTAAAGGGCCTCCAACTCGATCCTGTCGCAGCCGGCGCATCGCTGAATGCGGCATTTTCCAGGCGAAGGCGAGTCTCATCGGCCCTGCGTATGGCAAACGGGGGTGGGCACCGAGAACGTCGAGGTTCTCGCTTGCCATTCGTTGGAGAAGAACGGACCTTTTTCGCAATTTGATTGAAGTGTCGTCTTTGCTGGATGAGTATCCGTTATTGGAGAAGGGCCCCGATCATTCGGTTGGCAAGTCCCGAAGCCTTTGCCGTGCAGCACGCCTCGTAGGCAGATGATTACATTCCGAGGTGCAGAGCGACATACTTTCGAAGTGGACATTTGGAGAATATCCGGGAATGGCCGAATCTAAAGGCCAGTGAGCAGTGTGAATAAAAGAGTAGAATTACTGCATATATCCGGAGGAATACCGATAACTTATATTCATCCCGGATTTCCCAAGTAGTACGTGACAGATGAACGAGGACCGGAACAAATTTCGACAATGTGGTAGGCGCAATGGGGGGGAGCTGGTACAATATGTTAAGCGGCGGCATAGCCGGGCAAGGTCAAATCGCAAATGTCGGATGAATGAAACAGAATAAGCGGAATTGCATGAAGGAAGGAGGTACTCAATGGTTCGATCAGGTATTCCTGCCAAACCGAGGGAGTAACATGTCAAGACGGAACTTATAGAGTGTTCTACCAACCTTTTTTGAGGAGAATTGTGATGTGCAGAAGAAATGTTTTAATTAGTGAATTGCTGGTGGTGCTGCTTCTGGGCGGCGCCGTTGCTCATGCTGGCAGCGATATATTCAGCGTCAATTTTTATGCTTACGGTAGAACCAACCAAGGTGCGGGAACGGAATGGAACCAAGAAGAATGGCAAAAAACTATAACGTTGGAAGAGGGTGAGGCTGCCGGTGTCGATGACTGGAATACAATCGGCTGGGAAAATATTGTAGTGCCCTGGGATCCATCCGCCCCTCAGGACCCGGTAACGATAACCAGCAACCAGGGATCCACGGCAACATTTACCCTTATCACCGTACGTAATGGCAATCCTCGCTATCGGACCAGTCTCCGTGAAACTCTGCTTGGTGACGGCAATGCGGATATGATGGATGGTCATGCCAATGGCACCGAAGACGCCGGAGAGTTATTCGACATGATGGTGTCAGATATTCCATTCGCTCTTTACGATGTGATCATTTACATGGGCACTCAAGAAGCTCAATTCGGTGATGGTACAGCCAAAATTGTTTTTAACGGCGGCCCTGAGCAGGATTTTACTCTTAAGGCTGGAGAATTTGACGTTTTTACCGAGATGGTCGACGGCGTTACTCCCGGCAACTATATTCTCTTTGAAGGAGTAACGGGTCCTTCTTTCACGGTGCAGGTATGGGGTAATGGTTTCAATCACATCGGACCGACCGGTTTCCAGTTCCGTCAGGCCGCTCCGGAATTTGCCGGCGATCCCGATCCCGCTGCTGAGATGACGGATGTTCTTCGCGATGTGATTCTTAGCTGGACCCCGGGAGAGTTTGCCGCCACACATGATGTGTACTTAGGCACGATCTTCGGCGACGTTAACGACGCCAGCAGAACCAATCCGCGGGGCGTGCTGGCCAGCCAAGACCAACCCGCCACCACCTATGATCCTCCCGGCCGTCTCGATTTCGGCCAGACCTATTACTGGCGCATCGATGAAGTGAACGCCCCACCGGACTCTGCCATCTATAAGGGCGCTGTGTGGAGCTTCACGACCGAGCCTGTTGCTTATCCGGTTGCGGGCCCGGCAATAACCGCTACAGCTTCCAGTAGTGCAGCGGGTCAAGGGCCTGAGAATACCGTGAACGGTTCGGGGTTGGCGGATGACCTGCATTCCGATGACCTTACAACCATGTGGACCACCGCCGTGGGCGCAACGGGGCCGGCCTGGATCCAATATGAGTTCGACAGTGTCCTCAAACTGCATCAGATGTGGGCATGGAACCATAACGGCTTGTTGGAGCCGGCGATAGGTTTTGGGTGCAAGGATGTCTCCGTGGAATACTCGCTGGACGGCACGGATTACACGGCCTTGGGGACAACTCATGAGTTTGCCCGGGCGCCTGGTAAAGCCGGCTACGCGCACAACACCATCGTGGATTTTGGAGGCGTTACGGCAAAGTACGTCAGGCTCACCGTAAACAGCAACTGGGGAGGCATATTGGCTCAATATGGTCTCAGCGAGGTGCGATTCTTCAGTATCCCCGTCCTGGCCAGAGAGCCAAGCCCGGTTTCCGGCGCCACGGATGTGGGCGTGGATGCAGCGCTGAACTGGCGAGCGGGAAGAGAGGCGGCCAAGCACAATGTCTATTTGAGTACCGACGAGCAGGCCGTGATAGACGGTACGGCTCCTGCTGGGACCGTGACCTCGCCCAGCTATACGTCCTCCCTTGATTTGGCCGGCACGTACTACTGGCGCATCGACGAGGTCAACGATGTCGAGACGCCCCCAACCTGGCAAGGGGATCTCTGGAATTTCTCAACGCAGGAATATCTTGTGGTGGACGATTTCGAGTCCTACAACGACATCGAGGCCGGAAAAGAGGGTAGCCATTTGGTCTATGAGACATGGATCGATGGTTTCGGGACCACCACAAACGGTTCGACCATAGGCTATACCGAGGCCTTCCAGCCCTCGATGGAGAGCTCGACTGTCTATGACGGCAAGCAGTCCGTGCCCCTTTTCTATAACAACACCACGGCCAGCCTTTCAGAGGTCACGGCAAGTGCTGCCAATCTGCAGGCAGGCCTGGATTGGTCCAAGCATAGCATTAAAGGCTTGACGCTGCGATTCTTTGGCGATCCAGCCAATGCGTTGCAACAGTTGTACGTGAAGATCAACGGTAGGAAGGTGACCTACGACGGCAGTGCCGAGAACTTAAGACGAGCAGGCTGGCAGATGTGGTATGTTGATCTGGCCTCGCTCGGCGTGAATCTCAGCAATGTCACTACACTGGCCATTGGCCTTGAGCGTATTGGAACGCTTGGCGGCCAGGGGATGATCTTGCTTGACGGGATCCGGCTGTATGCTTACGACCGCCAGTTGATCACGCCGGTCGATCCCGGCACAGTCAATTTGCAGGCTCAGTATCTGTTTGAGGGCAATGCCAACGACAGTTCCGGTAAAGGCCGCAACGGCACGATCCAGGGCGGCCCGCTCTTTGTTCCCGGTAAGGTCGGCCAGGCCATCAGTCTTGATGGTATCGACGACTACGTCACCATCACCGGCTACAAGGGCATTTTGGCCGACGCAAGCGGCGTACAACAACCATTCACCATAGCAGCCTGGGTCAAGACCACTGAGAGTGGCGACCGGACGATCGCAAGCTGGGGCACCAACACCAGCATGCTTCGCGTGGACTTCCGTCTGGCAGCGAGCAAGCTTCGCGTTGAGCACGGCGCCGGCAATGTGGTGGGCAGGACGGCGTTAAACGACGACAACTGGCACCATGTGGCGCTGACGATGACTCGGGGAGCGACGGTCTCCTACCCGGAGGTGCAACTGTGGCTGGACGGCAAAGACGACACATCGCCCAGCACGACCGCCGCTGCGTTCTCTATCACGGCCGGTGTTGACATGGCGATTGGGTATCGTGCCACGGCCGCGGCCAGATACTTCCTTGGGGCTATTGACGATGTCCGTCTTTACGACAGAGCGTTGTCGGCGGAAGAGATGGCGTGG
>DATKWR010000278.1:0-6533 GCA_035529475.1 Sedimentisphaerales bacterium
ATAGTCGGCAATCGTATCTGCTCAGGCACACGAGCTGTTTCGCCTCGCCCGATACGAAGTGGAAATGCGAGAGACGAATAATGAGCTCGGCAAGTGAGCCAACAGACAGCAAAGACATGGACTCCGGGCCGGTGACGCTGCGCGTCGGTCCCTCCATCAAAGAACGCAGGCTCGACAAGTACCTGCACGGGCGGTTCAGCAATCACAGCCGGCGTTTCCTCCAGGATGCCATTAAACAGGGGGCCGTCACCGTCAACGGCAAGGCGGGCAAACCCAGTCTCAAGCTCAGCCCCGGCGATGAAATCCGCCTGACCTTGCCCGAGCCGCCAAGCAAGGATATTCTGCCCGAAGAGATCCCGCTGGAGATCCTCTACGAGGATTCCGAATTGATCGTGCTCAACAAGCCGCCCGGCCTGATCGTGCATCCGGCGCGCGGGAACACCCACGGCACGCTCGTCAACGCGCTGGCGTTCTATTCGGACCAGTTATCAACGGGGCTCGGGGAATTCCGACCGGGTATCGTCCATCGGCTCGACAGGAACACCACCGGCGTGATGGTTGTAACAAAAAACGACGGCGCCCAGTGGAAAATCGCGAAACAGTTCGAGCACCGCCAGGTCAACAAGACCTATCTGGCCATCGTCCACGGCACACCCGAGCTGAATGCCGACCGTATCAAAGTCCCGTTGGGCGTCCACCCGAGGATCAGAGAAAAATATGCCATCCGCCCGGAGGTCGGCAAAGAATCCATCACCTTCTATGAAGTCCTGGAATCCTTCCGGGGCTTTTCTCTGCTGAAGCTGACGCCGAAGACCGGCCGGACCCACCAGATCCGCGTTCACCTATCCTATATCAAACATCCCATTGTCGCCGATGACATGTATGACGGAAGGCTTGTTTATCCGTGGCAGTTGGCCGACGGCGAGCCCGTCGTTCAGGAGCCCGTCATAAACCGGGTCGCTCTGCACGCTTTTGCCCTGGAATTCACGCATCCCAAGACCGAAAAAATCGTGAGATTCGAAGCCCCTTTGCCCAAAGACATGCAGGGCCTCCTGGATGCACTGCGAGAATACAGAAAAACCTGAGTCGGGCTGGTGTCCGGTTCTCGACCCCTTGTCCGGCTCCGCGCGAGCGACAACTTGACCAACGGCTTCGAAGGATAGCCACGCGGTACGAGTCCTTGTGGATTGTGCTAAAGTCGCAGTCGGGACGAGTCGATGTCGTGTATGCCACGGCTTCTTCGGGGCAACCGGAAGTGGCCGCGTTGAGCAATCTGTCTGAGAGCATGAACGTTGGCCGTTGGGGGACTGGAGACGCGAAATGGATGAGGAAAAACCGTTCGGAACGCCGCACAAACCGCATCGATCCCAAACTGTCAAATCCGAGACCAAAATCCCTCAGCCCCGGTCCGAACAGCAAAGCCGGGCATGGACCACGATGAAATGGTTCGACGGCACGGCGAAAAACGAATCGGCTTTCTACCATCGTTTCCAGGAATTACAGGACGAGGACGCCATGTTTCTAAAGTGTTTCTATGACATCACCGACGACTGGGACCTGTTCAAGATGATCTGCAAATTCTGGAACGTCCCGCTTGTCTCCCGCCGCTCCTCGCTCGCCGCCGCCTCGCCCACGGCGTAGCCTCATCATCAGCGCGCATAAGAAACTCTTTGGCAATCTCCCGCAAAGATTCTTCCGTGTCGGGCACAACAACGAGCAAATCGACATCGCTGTCCTGGTTCGCGTTGCCGGCGGCGTGCGATCCGAAAAGGTAAATCTTTTCCGGCTGGATCGACTCGGCCAACCGTTTGGTAGTTGCTTCAAGCAGGCTTTCCGTCAATTCCCTCATTTTCTCTCTTACGCAACGAGTTCTGCAAAATGTTACTCCTGCGGAAGTTTTGCCAGGTCGGCGTCGGAGCCGGCCACCATGAGGATGTCGTCCTCGTAGATCACGGTGCTGGGCATGGGGACGTTGATGATCTTGCCTTTTTCGCCCTTCACTTGTTGGGCGCTTTCACCCCGCTTAATCAGAACCAGATTGACGTTGTATTTCTGCCGGAGCTGCAAATCCATAACCGTCTTGCCGTCGAAGCTCGACGGGGCCTTGATCCGGGCCAGGCTGTAACCTTCTGCGAAATCGATTTTCTCGCCGATCTGCGGGGCAATGAGCTTGTAGGCCCATCGCTGCGCCGATTCGATCTCGGGGTAGATCACTTCGGTAGCCCCCACTTTCGAGAAGACCTCGCCGGAAATCAGGTCCTCGGCCCGGGCGTAGATCTGCTTGACACCCATCTGGCGAAGGTTCACGACCGTCAGGATGGCGGCCTCGAAGCCACCGGTGCTTTGTCCGATACCGATGATCGCCACATCGACTTTATCCACACCCTGGGCCTGGAGGGCGCCTTCGTCCGTGCTGTCCAGCCGGACGGCGTGACTGACCTGGTCCCGGATCATTTCTATCACTTCGCGGTTCTTGTCGATAGCGATGACCTCCGCGCCGCTCATCGCCAGCGCGATGGCCAGCTTCTGTCCGAACCGTCCCAATCCAATTACCGCAAACCGTTTCATAATTCTTTCCTCGTGACGGGTACCTGGCCCCATGGGGCATCGCCGGCAAACGAGCACCGAGCGCTACCTTTAGCCGACCATGATGGCTTCATCCGGATAGTTGTACTTCGCCGGTTTCAGATTGAACGTCAGCGCCGCCAACAGGGTCATCGGCCCCAGCCGGCCGATCAACATCATGGTAATAATAGTCAATTTTCCCGCCGTTGTCAAAAAAGACGTGATCCCGGTCGTCAGACCGACCGTCCCAAGCGCCGAAGCCGCCTCGAACATAATGTCCGACATCGTAAAGCCGCGTGAATTCTCCGAGACGCTCAGGGCCAGCGTGCCGGCGAATAAAACCATAACGAACAACAGCGTCACCGTGACCGCCCTGCCGACGACAACGACGCGAACGGAGCGTCTGAACATCTCGACTTCCTGACGCCGGCGCAGGGCTGCAACGGCGGTCCCGACCACGACCGCCAGCGTGACCGTCTTGATGCCCCCGGCGGTCCCTCCGGGCGAGCCGCCGATGAACATCAGCAGAATCAAGACAAACCTGCCCGACGCCGACATCGCAGAAATATCAACTGTGTTAAAGCCCGCCGTCCTGGCTGTGATCGATTGAAACAGGGCGCCGGCGATCCTATCGATGACCGGGCGGCCTGCGCCCGCGTGCGGACCGGCGGCATAGCGATCGAACACAAATATCCCCAGGGCCCCCAGAAGGATCAAAGACGCACTGACGGTCAGAACGATCTTGGTCTGAAGCCGCATTCGCTTCGGCGCCTGCATCGCAAACCTGTACCGCTTGCTGAAACGTTTCTTGCAGAACCGGTTCACCCGGTCGGCCGCGATATTGGCCAGATCGTAAAGCACGCTGAAACCGAGCCCGCCTAAGATGATGAGCGGACAGATCACCACGTACACCTGCCAGCTTCGGTTGTACTCGACAAAACTGGTCTTGAACAAGCTGAAACCCGCATTGCAGAAAGCACTGACGGAGTGAAAAATGCTGCAAAACCATCTGTGTTGAACGCCGCTCGCCCACATGTGGAAAAGGCTCGCGGCCCCAACCGCTTCGATCAGGATGGTCCCGACGAAAATAAAGGCAATCATATTCCCGATTCGGCTCAGGGTGCTGGCGCTGAGCAGGTCCTGCATGGCCACGGATTCGCGAAGGCTCAACGCCTGGCCCAGAAGCAGGGCAAAGACCGCCCCAAAGACCACGATGCCCAGGCCGCCGAGCTGAATCAACGTCAGGATGACCACCTGCCCCATCACACCGAAATCCCGGCCGGTGTCTTTGACAATCAGCCCGGTGACACAGGTCGCGCTGGTCGCCGTAAAGAGGGCATCGACAAAACTCAAACTGGGCTTGCCGGGGGCCGATGCGGCCGGCAGCATGAGCAGTCCGGCCCCGGAGACGATCAGGACGAGAAAACTGGCAATCAGCGTCTGCGTCGGGTTCTTGCCCGAGGCCGCCAGATTGACGCTGGTCCGGCACAGTTTGGCCACCACCTGCACAACAAGGTAAACCCCGACGGCGAAATGCCTGACAATAGCCGCCTCTTTGCCGTCGGGACTATAGCGGCGGCCGGCGCTCAGAACGGCAATGGCCAGGGCGAGCAAGAGCGGAATCTCATACCAGTTGGCGCGCCAGAATTCGGCCTTCACCGCAGAGTTGAACAGGCGGACTATCTTCTCGGCAACAAAGACGCACAGCAGGATAACCTGGGCGGTGTACAGAATCCACGCCGGAAGCAGCGGCTGATCGAATCCAAAAAGCAGGACGAAGGACGCGACGACCACGCCTGCTGCCAGGGCATTCACGCCGATCAGCACCCTCTCCAGGCTGTTGTCTTTGTAGTGTGTCTGCATAAGTTAATCTTTAGTGGACAATTGTAAGTCCAAAATCGCAAATCGTAAATCGAAAATCGAACCCGCCGGATTCCTCAGGCAACGTCCGCCAGGCCGATGGCGTCACCGAATTTGGCCAGCAGGGCCTTGCGAATGTCTCTGTGCTCGGCGCCCGTCAGCATGGGATCCTGGCAGACCAGCTCGAAGGCGTTCTTTCTGGCCATGACCAGCAGGTCGAAATCTTCCACGATGTTTGCGATTTTAAGATCGGGCAGGCCATGCTGCCGCGTGCTGAGCATCTCCCCGGGTCCGCGCAGCTTCAGGTCGTGCTCGGCGATCTCGAAGCCGTCGTTGCTTCGGGTCATGATCTCGAGCCGGCTCCTGGCTGTTTCGTTCTCGGTCTGGGCGAACAACAGGCAGTACGACTTCGCTTCCGACCTTCCGATGCGTCCCCTCAGTTGGTGCAGTTGCGCCAATCCGAATCGGTCCGCCTCCTCGACGACCATGACCGTAGCGTTCGGAACATCCAGGCCGACCTCTACGACGACCGTCGAGACCAGCACGTCGATTTTTCCTTTGCGAAACTCCGACATGATTTTCTGCTTCTTTGCAGAGGGCATTTGCCCGTGCAGAAGCTCGACGGCGAATTCGGGGAAGATTTTCGTCGAAAGATGCTCCCATTCGTCCGTCGCGGCTTTCACGTCGCCGGCCTGCTCGACGGCTGTAATTCGGGGATAGACGAAATACGCCTGCTTCCTGGCCTTGAGACGTTCCCGGATGAACTCATACGCCTTCTGCCGGTCATGCGGACTGACCCAGCGCGTCACGACAGCGCCCCTGCCCGGCGGCGAGTGCCCGATCACGGAAACGTCAAGATCGCCAAACGCCGTCATGGCCAGCGTCCGCGGGATGGGCGTGGCCGTCATCACAAGGCAATGCGGCGTCACCTGTTTGCGCAGCCCCGCTCTTTGTTCGACCCCAAACTTGTGCTGCTCGTCGATAATCACCAGGCCGAGCTTCTGGAATTCTATATCGGCCTGCAGCAGGGCCACCGTGCCGACGACAATGTCCATCCCGCCGGAGCGGATGCCCTCCAGCGATTCGTCCCTCTTCCTGCCGGTCAGTCCGCCCGTGATCAGAATCCGCCCGACGCTGCTGTTTCTCAAGTATCGTTCGATGCTGAGGAAATGCTGGTCGGCCAGAATCTCCGTAGGCGCCATGATCGCGACCTGCGTTTTGTTGGCAACCGCCAGCAAAGCGGCATACAGCGCTACGACGGTCTTGCCCGAGCCGACGTCGCCCTGCAGCAGCCGATTCATCGGCTTCGACTGGCTCATGTCGGCGGCAATCTCGGCAATGCAATCGTTCTGGTCCTGCGTCAACAGAAACGGAAACCGCTTTCGGATTCGGCTGTCGATCTGGTCGCTGCATTCGCACGGCACCGCATTCGAGAAATGCCGGACCTTGTACCGGCGAAGCGCCAGTGCCAACTGCATCAGAAACAGCTCGTCATACTTCAGCCTGCGTTTGGCCTGAGCAAGTTTCTGCTCGTCCGGCGGCGTATGAATCCAGGCAAACGCATCCTTCCTGCCGATAAGACCCGCCCGTTCGAGGAAAGACGTGTCGTAGAACTCCGAGATAAGCTGATCGGCCGCGGTGCTCACATGGCTGATGATCTTCTTGATTTGCATGCTGGTCAGCCCTTTGCACGCAGGATAGACTCCGCCGCTGAAGTGCTCCACCGACTGTGGGTGCTCCTCGTCGAACAGCACGAACTTCGGATTCGTCAGTTGCAACTGATGTTTGTACGAAGTGACTTTGCCCGATGCCATGATGACCCGGCCCGGCTCTAATTGGTCCCGGAGATAGCCGCCGTGAAACCAGACCATCCTGCAAACGCCCGTATCGTCGCTGACGAGAGCCTCAAAAAGCGGCTGCCGACGGTAGCTCTGGTAGTCTATCGACTCGATCAGGCCGATGACGGCGACTTCCTGGTCGGGCCGGATTTGTCCTATCTTGGTCGGCTCCGGCACGAAATTCCAGTCGCGCGGGTAATACTCCAGCAAATCCCTTACCGTCTCGACCCCCAACCGCGAAAAGACCTCGGCTCGGACCGGCCCGACACC
>DATKWR010000279.1:0-6363 GCA_035529475.1 Sedimentisphaerales bacterium
ATTCTGTGGCATCCTGGTATGTAGCAAGGACGGGGACGAGAGAAAAGCGCCGGGCCCACGTCACAGATTATGGGACGCGGTTGATCTATGGCAGGCACAGGGCAGTCAAGTCTGTGACGGAAGATGCGTCTTTGATTGGGACAAAGAGGTTGTTCCCATCTCGCGGCATATCGGCGGTAGGAACAAGGATGAACTGGAAATCAGCATGGAATTCAAAACGAAGAAGGAACGACTGCTCGCAATCGTCGCGGCCTATCAGACGTATGTCAATCGGCCGGTAACAATAGAAGAGGTGGCCACTTGGGCTACAGAACACGGCTTATGGCCGGTTCCGAAGCGGGGAGATCCAGTCGAAGAATGCGACGCGTGGGAATCTCGGTTTGAAGAAGCCAGGAAACGCCGACATGGCATGGCATGATAAATCGAAGGGGGGATACTACCAGGGCAGGGTACCGGGGATACTACCCATGACGAATCAAGACTACATCAAGCCGCCCGAGGACACGAAAGAACCGAAGACGTCCGGGCGTGTCGGCTGGACCTGCCCGCAATGCGGGCGCGTCTACGCACCGGATGTGCTGACTTGCTCTCGTTGCTCCAAGGCCGCAGACTGCAAAAGTGACGGCGATGAGACTCATTTGGTGGAATGAGGAGCGTTATGGCCAAGCAGTACAAAGCTATCTGTGCGGAGTGCGGCAAGACGTTGTATGACCCGAAGGACAAGCCGTTCTACGTCGCGTGTGAGGATAAGTACTTCTGTGATGAGGAAACGTGCTGGGAGTTGTTTCGTCAACGTTCAGACGGGGAAGGATAGAATATGAAAGTGCTCTCGTGCCACAAAGTCCTGGCAGAAGATGATCAGACAAATGGGGGGATTGGGCAAGGTGGCGGTTCCTGGTGGTCGGATATTTACGGCCTGGCCCTGCAGCGGGCGATTGCGGAGGAGTTAGGGGCTGAATTCATCCCCTATTCCAGGTTGCATGGGGTCAGTTCCTGGGATGGTGGCGACTACGACGTGCCGGACGTTGGCGCTGACATCGCGTACTGCCAGCCGTTTGAATGTCCGAAGCGTCGCCCAGCAGACTTTGTGTGGACGGCGATCAGCGATTACATAGGCCTCTACGAGCACCACCTGGAGCGGTTCCTGATGGAGGTTCAGCCCGATCTGGTGGTGAGTCTTCAGTACCCACTGGAGCCGCCGGAGACGATTGCCACGGTCCCGCAGTTGGGCACGCTGCCCAATCTGGTAGACCAGTGTGCTCGCCATGGGTGCAAGGTGGTTTACCTGCCATGGGTCAACGCCGTCAATATCGAGACGTACAACGCAGAGAAGCAGTACGCTGGCATGTGCACCGGCAAGATGTCTGGCACCTATCCGTTCCGGGACGCAACCTGGCACTACCTCCAGAAACTAGATCGACGTGATGTGGTCCTGAGCGGCAACCCGACGGGCTCGACGTTCTCCCTGTCGGATGAGGACTATCGGAAATGCCTGGCGTCTACGAAGTACTACTTCACGGGAGGGATCTACGACCTCCAGATTCCACCCAAAGTATACGAAGTGATGAACTACGGGGCCTGTCTGGTCTGCCATGACATGCCGATGATGGAGGCGTCTGGTTTGATTCCCGGGGAAACCTACCTGCGTATCGAGAGCGTGGAACAGATCCCAGAAGTTCTTGAGCGAGAAGACTGGAGAGAGATAGCTCCTCGCGGACAAGCCATGGTCCATGCGAGGCATAGCGTCTCTGCTCGAGCTAAAGACTTTGTGAAAGTGTACCGTGACATTACAGGAAAGGACTGATGGGGTGGCGCAGGAAAGTGGTCCAGTCTTTGATTTACTGCTGAGAGTGGTTTCCAAGGTGATCGGCGAAGAACTGCGCGTTGACCTCCTGAAGCTTGGAGAGGCGATGGCTAGGTTGGACCGTCAGGTGTCAGAGATACGAGCGTTGCTCGAACGGCATCCAGGGGGCGACCAAGAACAGAGTATCGAGCAAATCCCCTCGTCGGGCACCTGTTGGACATGTCTATGGTTCTGGGGCAAGATCTGTCTCAGGGCGGGTAGTCCGAATCACAATAAGCGGGTCGCGGCAATCGATACGTGCGAGTTGTATAAGCACACGAAGATCCCTCGGGGCGAAGCTATCAAGCAGGTTGGCGATCCAGCGGCCCGGCGTGCCACGGCGGTTTGTCCCAACTGCGGCCACCTTATACCGACAAAGAAAAATGGCGTGCTCTACCAGCATGATCTGGAAGGTCACATCTACCGGGGGCATGGCGGGGACAAGGAGAGGCCCTGTCAAGAAGATAAGGTATCTACATGAAACAAGAGGATCGCACAGTCGAGTTCGATGGGTTCACCTGGCAATTGCGTCTTCCTTCCAACGTCGATACGGAGATCGCCGAAGGGAGATGGTGGGATATAGAAGTGCATGACTGGATCCTCGCGCACGTCAAACCAGGAATGGTATGTGTGGATGCCGGGGCGAACTTTGGGGCGTTTACCATGCTAATGTCGCGGGCCGTGGGCCCGCAGGGTTGGGTGTATTCCTTTGAGCCGTGCCCCGACTTTGCGGGGCGCTTGTGGCGGCACGTGGAGATCAATAGGCTGAAAAACGTGTCTGTTTTCAGGCAGGCCCTTGGCGCTTTGCCGGGGGCGGCGGTCTGTTCGCAGGAAGGACCACCCTATTATTCGACGGCCTGGATAAGCAAGATAGCGCCGGCTGCCGGCGCGGTGGCGGTGGAGGTGATAACGCTGGACGATTTCTTCGCGGCCCGCAAGGCACCAGGGTTCATCAAGGTCGACGTAGATGGGTCTGAATTGGTCTTGTTAGAGGGGGCCAAGCGGCTGATCGAAGAGGCCAAACCGATTGTGGTCATTGAGATTCCATTGAGTGAGGATGGCGTCGAAATCGGCGGGTGGTTCACTGATCGTGGCTACGATTTGACCAATGGACGCGGATCGCACGTTGAGCCGCGTGATTTGATGAAGGGGCGAGGAGAGGCCACATGGAACGTCCTGGCACTACCGAACGAACCCGGAACCCGGAACGAGGAGATGTGACATGAGCGTTAGAATGTTCTTGGCTACCGGAGGCACGGACGACTTGTGGTCATTCAATATAGCCACGTCCTTTGCCTGCAATTTCATTAACCGGCGGTGGGACACGCTCCACTACACCTGCATGGAAGAGGACGCTGAGGTCCCGATTAAGGCGGCCAAAGCGAACGGAGTTACGCTGGAAGAAATCAAGAGCGTGGGTAGCGAAGAGATCTATGAGATGATACATCAAGGAAAGATGCCGGGATGGGCGGCACAGTGCGAGGCCGCACTGAGTGAGAAGGAGAAGCCAGTATGAACGATTCAACGTTGAAACCCGAACTGTTGCAGCGATACGCCGGTGACCGTAAGGTCTTCATTGAGACCGGAACGTCCCGCGGCGAGGGGCTACAGACGGCCATCGACCACGGCTTCGATCGGTATTACTCCGTCGAGGCCAACCCGGAGGTATACACCACGGCGTGCGCTCGCTTTGCGGAGCACTCCAATGTTGAGCTATTGCTGGGCGACGGCGGGCAGGTCCTCCAAGCACTGCTCTCCTATGTGACCGAACCGGCGGTGTTCTGGCTGGACTCCCACTGGTCGACGGGCGAGGCGCCGTTGGCGGCGGGGGTGAACCCATGCCCCTTGCTGGGGGAACTGCGGGCGATCGCGGAGCATCCGATTAAAGACCATGTGATCATGATTGATGACATTCGCTACTTCTGGCGGGGCATCGCGCAGTGGAACAACATCACGGTCAACGACATCCTGCAGATGGTGCTGGACGTCAATCCGCTTTATTGGGTCCGCTTCGAAGAGGGGGTGGGGCCGGTAGACATTATGGTGGCGTGCTTGAATCCTGTAGTGGAGTCCTAGCAAATGAGTAATCAGAAGCCAATTGTCCTCTGGAGCTGCGACGTCAAGGGCTGGGCGTATCATAACCGGGTCGAAACCATGAGTAAGGCCCTGCCGCAGTATAATCACCGCGTCTGGATCATGTCCGCCGTGGCTCCGTCACTGCTCAAAGGCCTGATGGCGGCTGCGGATATCATCATCTGTCAAGGGATCAAGGTTGTTGAAAGGACTCTCGCTGCCGGGGCCGATCCGAAGAAGATCCTCTGTCGCATGGACTCGATCCGGATCGACCACGAGGGTCAATATTTTGATATTTTTACGAAGGAGGCGGCGGTCAGATGAGTCTTGACGTAAGTCTTACGCGAGTTCAGCCAACTGAAGTCTTTTCGGCCAACATTACACACAACCTGAATCGCATGGCTGAGACGGTAGGGATCTACAAACACTTGTGGCGACCGGATGAAATCGGAATTACGAAGGCCGGACAGCTTGTTGAACCGCTCTGCGAGGGACTGAGACTTTTACGTTCGGACCCCGAGCGGTTCAAAGCGCTTGAGCCAGCGAACAAATGGGGCACCTATGATGGCTTTGTTTCGTGGCTCACGACACTGCTTCAGGCGTGTGAAAAGTATCCTGATGCAGATTTCAGGATTCACAGATGATCGATAAGCCCGTCATTCTCTGGGTCGCCGATCAGCCGGGGTGGGCTTACTCGGCTATCATCGATGCGGTGGCCGAACGACTGCCTCAATATGAGCATGTTCCCTTCTACGCATGTTCGACGGCTGATCCAGGACACCGGCTACTCAATCATACTGCGTCCGGGGCGGATGTGGTGGTGGCCATGTTCCTGCGCTATCAGGAGTGGCTGGCACCGGAGTTGAAGCACAAAGTGGTAACGATGGTCACCGGGTACCGGCCGTTCGAGGTGCAAGGTGGGTGAGTACAAAGGCATCTTCGAGAACGCCAAGGGTGAAGGGGTCAACATAGACCGACGGACGATATGCGAGGTCCTGCGGTGTCTGTGTGATGAGATGGTGGTGGGGTTGGCGGGCAAGGACGACGAACTGCTGGCCCGAATGGTTCCCCTGGCCGAAGAGGCGTACGGGATGGGCATCAAACTGGTCAAGCGGCTGGTCGAGTTGAAGATAGATGATCTGGAGTTGCCGTTTACTTATGAAACGATGCCGGAAGCAACGCGGCGGGAGGTCGAGCGGCTGCGGGCCGAACGCGCCTCACTGATACGAAAGCTGAGCCATGACTGATTGGAAGATCCACATTCATACCATGGAAGACGTCGAGCGGGTCCGGAGGCGATTGCGAGACTTTGTTTTTGGAGACCTGCAGACAGAGGTCAACGAAGATGACTGCGTCGGTATGCGCTCTACGGGTACCTTGCGATTCCATGGTCCCTACGGAATGGACTTCGCGGCCTGGCACTACACCAGGGGCCTCAACGAGAAGGTGGTTGTTTACTGCGAGGGGCACTACGGCCATTACACGCACAGCTTGGAAGCCATTGGGGGATTTCTTAGCAACGGCTGTGACGTGATCGCCATGTCCATGCCTCTGAATGAACCCAATTCGTTGGGCGTGTGGGGGTCAGACTTGGAGACTCACTACGATCTCGAGCGCACGCCGAAACCTATCTGGCCGTTCATGCACCCATGGCAGGTCCTGGTAGAGTGGGCGGCGGCGATGTATGGCTGGGATAACCTGTCTATCTGTGGGATCAGTGGGGGCGGCTGGTCGTGTGCTCTATATGCGGCCCTGGATCCACGGGTCCAGGCGTCCTACCCAGTGGCCGGTGTCCTTCCGGAGGCGCTGAGGGGCCAGGCCGAACAAGGCGACTTCGAAGAGAAGTGGCCGCCCCTGTATGCGATAGCCTCATATATGGACCTGTTCATCCTGGGGGCTGCCGGGCGCTGGCAGGTGCAAATCTTCAATATGCACGATCCGAACTACGGGGGGGACCGGGCGCTGCAGTACGTCGAGGTGATGCACGGAGTGCTGTCCGAGTTGGGTGGTAGCTTTGACGTGTGGATTGATGAGAGTCACCGCGACCATAAGTGTTCCCGGTGGGCGGCGGCGCGGATTGCGGGAGATATGGGATGATAGCGCGATTTCTCAGAGCGGTGGGCGAGCACTTCCTGTGGCGTGATGCCTATACGGGCAGGTGGTATGAATCGTTCTGGGTGGCGTGGTGGCCCATTGCAGGGTCGGTGGGTCTGGATGGTCCCCAGGTGGCATGGCTGAAACGGACGGGGTTGTGGGCTGGTTTGCGGGACTGGACGCGGGGCCGGCATTGGGACCGGCGTTCGCGATACGGTTTACGGTAGAGGCGGGGCCGTGCCGTCACCGAAAGAGTGGGATAACCAGCGAAGAGTCAGTATCATAGAATAGGAGGTACACTGTGAATGCGAGGCCTATGGTGGTGGCATGGATCGTTGATCAACCGGACTGGG
>DATKWR010000280.1:0-4526 GCA_035529475.1 Sedimentisphaerales bacterium
TTGAAGCTGCTCAGTTCTGCCGACCTCAAACACGGATACTTTCCGGTCCGATGCGTCTGTTTCAATGCGCATGCCGGCGACGCTCAGCGGCCCGGGGTTGTGGTTCTTCGCGATCTTCCGAAGAGCCTTTTCAATATTGACAACGTCGATTTCTTCTATGCAGCCCATCGCCAGAGAAATGTGCGGAAGGCAGTCCTTCTTATTGAGTCTGATGTTATCGGAACATTGCTTGAGCAACTCTTGGTTGGCTTCAATAGCCTTGTCCATCATCTCTTCCGAGGGTAGCAGTACAATATCGGCTGCTATTCTGGCCACTGGAGTAACCTTGACAGGGGACCCGACACTCGTGTTTCCACAGGGCGGAATCTAATCGCAAGCGTGACCGAGCACAAGGAAAAACTCTTGCAATGATACCCTCTCCGGCTATACTCATTTCGACTGAAACGGGAGTTTGCGCCTTGGTTTTATGAGGGTCCGGCGGCCAAAGAGCGTCCGGGGCCTCAGAAAGGATGCGGCGATGGCGGAAAAAAAAGACGACGATGCCGACTTGAAGAAGATAAAGCAGCTTATCGAAATAATGAAAGAAAACGGGCTTGTGGAGATCGAAATCAAGCACGATGACGACAAGATTGTGCTAAAGCGAGCACAGCCTCAGCAAGTTTTCGGGCCGATGATGATGCCCGAATCTGTTCCCTCATCTGCCGGTTCCCCAGGCGCGGGCGCGTCAGGCCGGCCCGCCGCTTCGCCCCAGGAAGATCTTCTGGAGATCAAGTCGCCCATCGTCGGAACCTTCTATGCGACCGCGAGCCCTGATTCCGAGCCGTATGTGGAAGTCGGTTCCGTCGTTAATCCCCACACGGTCGTCTGCATCATCGAGGCCATGAAGGTCATGAATGAAATAAAGGCCGAAACCGATGGGACGGTTGTCGAGATACTCGTGACCAACGGCCAGGCTGTCGAATATGGCCAGGTGCTCTGCAGGGTCAGACCGGATTGACAAACAGCGCGTCGGGAGGTCCGGCGCAATCCGAGATAATTAAGAATATGTTCTCAAAGATTCTGATTGCAAACCGAGGTGAAATAGCGCTGCGGATCATCCGTGCCTGCCACGAACTTGGTATCGGAGCCGTGGCCGTCTATTCCGAGGCCGACCGGGGGGCTCCATACCTGCAGCTTGCCGATGAAGCCATTTGTATCGGTCCGGCGGAATCTGCAAAAAGCTATCTCAACATACCGCGCATCATAAGCGCCGCGGAGATCTCTGACGTTGAAGCCATTCACCCCGGCTATGGCTTCCTGGCGGAGAACATGGAGTTTGCCCGGATATGCCAGGAGTGCGGGCTGACGTTCATAGGACCGCCCGTAGAGGCGATGGGACTGCTTGGCGACAAGGTCCGCGCCCGCGAGCTGGCGTGCGAGGCCAACGTGCCGGTTGTGCCGGGTTCCGATGGTGCTATTGAGAGCGGCTCCGATGCGATGAGCCTGGCCAACAAGATAGGCTACCCCGTGATTGTCAAGGCGGCTGCCGGCGGGGGCGGACGCGGCATGAGAGTTGTCCACAACGAGATGAATCTGCGTTCGGCTCTCAGTTCGGCGCAGGCGGAGGCCAAAGCCGCTTTTGGCAACGGTACCGTCTATCTGGAGAAGCTGATCGTTGAACCCAGGCACGTGGAAGTCCAGGTCATGGCCGACCAGCAGGGCAATGCACTGCACTTCTACGAGAGGGACTGTTCCATTCAACGCAGGCACCAGAAGATGATCGAGGAATCGCCTTGCCCCGTCCTGGACAAGCGGACAAGGGAGGAACTCGCCGCAGCGGCCTTGAAGATCATCAAAAAGGCCAAGTATGTCAATGCCGCAACGGTGGAGTTCCTTTTGGATAAGGACAAGAAATTCTATTTCATCGAAGTCAATACCCGAATTCAGGTCGAGCATCCCGTAACCGAGATGGTGACCGGCCATGATTTGATCAAGTGGCAGTTGAAGATCGCCGCCGGATTGCCCATGAAGCTCAGCCAGAAGAGCATCAAACAGACCGGCGTGGCCATTGAGTGCCGGATAAACGCCGAGGATCCGAGCAATGATTTCTCGCCCTCGCCCGGCACCATTACCCGGTACATTCCCCCCGGCGGCCCGGGCGTCAGGGTCGATACGTACGTCTGCCAGGGCTGGACGGTTTCGGCGAGCTACGATTCGATGATTGCCAAGCTCATCGTGCATCAGAGGACCCGTGCCGAGGCCATCGCCACAATGAAAAGGGCCTTGCGTGAGTTCGTCATCGAGCCAATCAAAACCACGATCCCGGTTTGTCTGGATATTCTCTCGCACAGCTTTTTTGTCAAGAACAAGATTGATACCGGTTTCGTCGAACGGAACTTTTAACCCATCGCGCCGTGTCAGGATTTCGATATTCGGATTTCGGGTTTTGGCGAAGCGGCGGAGGATGAACGATTATGCGGAACACTATGAACGAGACGCAGGTGTTGTTCGGCAGACGTAGTCTCCTGAAGGCTGTTGGCTTCGGTACGGCCGCGTGGGTTCTGCCCGGCACGGTGCGAGCAGATGCAGCGGATGACAAAAGACCCAATATTCTCTGGCTCTCGTGCGAGGACATCAGCCCGCACATTCGCTGCTTCGGCGACGAGTACGCGATCACCCCGAACATCGACCGCCTGGCCAGGGAGGGCGTGCGTTATACGAACGCCTTCACCACCGCCGGCGTATGCGCCCCCTGTCGCTCGGGAATTATCACGGGCATGTATCAAACAACGATCGGCACCCACCACATGCGATGCACCGCCAAACTGCCGCCCACGATCAAGGCCTTCAGCACGTATCTTCGCGGCGCGGGCTATTATTGCACGAACAACTCCAAGACCGACTACCAGACCAACGATCTGCACGACGCCTGGGACGAATCGAGCGGCAAGGCGCACTGGCGGAATCGCAAAGGCCGGCAGCCTTTCTTCGCCGTGTTCAACTTTACCGGGTGCCATGAAAGCGGCATTGCGGGCGAATCCAAATACAAGAGCGTGACAAAGCAGCTCAAGCCTTCCCAGCGGCAAGACCCCAACAAGCTCGAGTTGCCGCCTTACTATCCCGATACGCCTATCGTGCGGGAAGACTGGAAGCGCAATTACGAGCTGATCACGGCGATGGATGCCTGGGCCGGCGATCTGATCGAACAACTTAAGGAAGATGGACTCTACGACAGCACGATTGTTTTCTTCTGGTCCGATCACGGAGTCGGGCTGCCGCGCGCAAAGCGCTGGCTGTATGATTCAGGCACCCACATCCCGCTGGTGGTCCGCGTGCCGGAAAAACTTCGTACGGGCGAGCAAGCCGGCCCCGGCCTTCTCGACGACCGGCTCATCAGCTCGATTGACTTCGGGCCCACGGTGATGAATCTGGCCGGCTTGAGGGTACCTGACTATATGCAGGGCAGGCCCTTCCTGGGTCCGAACCTGCCGAAGCCGCGCGACTACATTTTTGGCGCCAGGGACCGGATGGATGAGCGCTACGACATCATTCGCAGTGTCCGCGACAAGCGTCATCGCTATATTCGCAACTACGAGCCTCTCAAGCCCTACTACCAGTACATGAATACGCCTGAGAAGGGCACGACCATGAAGGAGATTCGGCGGGTGCACGCCGAAGGCAGACTTCCGCCGGCCGCGGGACTTTTCATGGCGGACCGCAAGCCTGTCGAAGAGCTGTACGATCTGCGCGATGATCCTCACGAGATCAAAAACCTCGCACAGGATCCGAAATACCGAGACGTCCTGAACCGCATGCGCGAGGTCCATCGGCAGTGGGTCCGGCAAACGAAGGACCTTGGGCTGATACCCGAGCCCGAGATCATGGAACGCGAACAGAAATACGGCAATCGTTATGCAATTCTTCGCCAGCCCGATGGCGATGCTCTTAACAGCCGGCTCGGCGATATTGCGGCGATGGCCTCGGCCGGCCAGGAGGCGCTGCCCAAACTCATCGCGGCTTTGGAAGACCGGGACGCCGCCATTCGGTACTGGGGGGCGACCGGAATTGGCAATATCGGGCAGGCGGCGGCCGGGGCCGAGGGTAAGATGGTCGCTGCACTTGAAGATGGATCCGTCAGTGTCAGGGTGGCTGCAGCACGAGCATTGTGCATGATGGGCGAGGCGGGCAAGGCTTTGCCGGTTCTGATTGAAGCGTTACGCGGCGAGCACCCCTGGGGACGTCTTCAGGCGGCCATCGTGCTCGACAGCATCGGCGAAATGGCCCGGCCCGCCGAAAACGCCTTAAAGGAAGCTCTGACGGGCCAGCCCAACAACTACATTACCCGCGTCGCGAACCATGCCCTGAACGTCATGAACGGTACCAGCAATGCCGTCGGATGAGTCTTCACGGGAGCGGGAGAACGTTATGAAAATCAATCCCTTTCTTCTTGCGGCATGTTTGTTTTCCAGCGCCGTCTGGGCACAGGGCAACACGAAGCTTTTTGCTTCAGATCGTTCGGGAGGCTCGCTCGTCAAGCTGGGCGGCCT
>DATKWR010000281.1:0-2758 GCA_035529475.1 Sedimentisphaerales bacterium
GTCCTCTTCCTTCGTTCGCAGGCCCCTGGCCGCCGCGAGGGTCGTATCTTGCCGGTGATCGCGCCCATGTGAATTCGGCCCGACCGACGCGAACAAGGTTTTATTCAGCCCGGAGAACACATCGCGGCATTGAGACCGCCATGTCCGGTGACTGCGAAGAGATGAATCCAGCCGCACCATGGCGACGCCTACGCTATGGCTGACGGCACGAACGATTCCGCCGGAACGATTATAGGCAGAACACAAAAGAAAAAGGAAATACAAAAATGCACGAGCCATAGCCGAAAAAAACCCTCGACAAACAGCCCCTACAGAGATAAAAGCCGCCCGAAATCTTCTGTGTTCCCGACTGAGCTTACCCTTTTCCAGCAAAGCACAACCCTTTCGTATATGCGTCATCTTATCGTTAACTTCCGACAATCAACAGACGCCCTCTCATCGCGACGGTTTGCACTTTGCACAGGGTCTGCAGTATTGGCTGACCTGACTGAGCTTGACGGGGATTCTGGATTGCCGAACATCGCCGCAAGTGGCCCGATGATACCATAAGCCGCCCCGCGTGACAAAGACCAGCGTATCACTGACATCCGGAGCAAGTGAGGCATGGTATGCGGCAGCGACCTGCGCTTGCGGCGGACTGGAACGGCTATGCCGAAGCCACAGACAAATCCCAAAGGCTATGGCAACAGCACATTCGACACCGAGCGCCGCCCCAATCAGTTTCTCCCGCATTTCATGTCTCCACAAATGCGTGTGCGGCCGGCTTGTCCGCCAACCGGCACCTTTTACCCTCTGCCCGCCTCAAAAGCGATTGTACCAGAACCACGGGGCCAGATGCAACCCGAAACCTGTTGCTCTGGTCCGCTGATTTGTGTATAATCCCGATAGTAGCTTCTGATGCTTACCCTCAGTAAGCTTCTCGAGAGGAGAAATTTGACTGGTCTGCAACCAGCGGAGTCGTCTGAGAATTAAGCGAAGCAGGCCAAGATGCGCAGAGTCTTCGGCCTGAACAAATTAGCCATTTCTAAAAAGGCAGGTAAAATGAAAAAGACAATTTTATTCGCACTGGTCCTGATGGCAGGTGTGGTTGGAGAGACTGCGAAAGCCCTTTTCACGTTTGGCGCGCCCACGAATCTGGGCCCGGTCGTGAACAGCCCCTATGACGATGGCTCGCCCGACATCGCGGCGGACGGCCTGACACTTTACTTCGATTCTCTGCGCCCCGACGGCGCCGGCAGTTGGGATATATGGTTCACGCGACGCGAAACTGTCGATTCCGAGTGGGGCCCTTCAGAGCCGCTTGGTCCTTCCATCAACAGCGGATACGGCGAATCGGGACCCTGCATTTCGCCGGATGGATTGACGCTCTACTTCGCTTCCAACCGCCCGGGGGGACAGGGTGATTATGATCTATGGTTCGCTACGCGGAAGACCACAGAAGATCCATGGGAGGAACCGGTGAATCTTGGGCCGACCGTCAATAGTTCGGCTTACGATAACCATCCGAGCATCTCGACCGATGGCCGAACGCTCTACTTCGATTCCCGCCGGTCCGGCGGGTCAGGTAGTGACGACTTATGGGTCACGACAAGGGCAACAACAAATGATCCCTGGGGAGAACCCGTGAATCTTGGGCCAACAATCAACACGAATAATATTGACTTATCTCCGAACATATCGAGCGATGGTTTGGCCTTCTTCTTCGACACGCGTATGCCGGACAGGAATATCTTGCTGACAAAGCGGAGAACGCCAGACGACGACTGGGGCACACCGGTAAATCTTGGACCACCTGTGAATACTTCGTATAGCGACACCGATCCAAGCGTTTGCGTCGATGGATCTATGCTCTATTTTGCTTCCTACCGGCCCGGAGGGTCCGGAATGCAAGACCTTTGGCAGGTGCCGATCGAGCCGATTGTTGACCTCAATGGCGACGGCATTGTTGATGCCGCCGACATATCCATCATGGTTGATCATTGGGGCACGGATGATCCGTTGTGCGATATCGGTCCGATGCCCTGGGGCGACGGCATTGTCGATGTCCAGGACCTGATTGTCCTTGCCGAGCACTTGTTTGAGCGCTTCCCGCCGGTTGAACCCGAAGAGATCAATGTCAGTGAGCAGGATAATGGCAGCCAGATTGATCTCAAGCAGGGACAGATTCTTGCTGTCACACTGCAATCGAACCCGACCACAGGGTATCGCTGGGAACGCGTCGAAAACCAGGATTCCATCCTGGAGCAGATGGGCGAAGCGGAATTCAAACCGTCCGAAACGGGTGGCCTGCCACCCATAGGTGGCGGCGGCTGGGAAATCTTCCGTTTCAAGGCCATAAACAAAGGGCAGACAACCCTTACGCTCGTCTATCGCAGACCCTGGGAAACAGGGGTAGAACCTCTGAGCACTTTTTTTATTCAGGTGGTCGTACAATAGAGAAGAAATCGAAGCTCTATTGAGCGGTGCTATTCTCGCCGTTGAATTCCCATGCGCCGAGGTCAGGGAGCGAGGTTCGAGATTGCCCGCGGATATCGTCGGTCACCTCGGCCACAGAAACGCCCTGGTCGATGGCCCCGACCGCCCCGGACGTGAGCATCAAATTGCCCGATGCCGGGTCCGTGAAGTAGCCTTCCAGGCGGCCCGCAAGGTTTTGTACAAGCCGTGCCTGGCCCCCATCTAACCGAATCTCGCCATGCACCAGATTGTTCACGATGTCTGCGTCGCAAGTGCCGGTTCCGATGCGGATGCCGCGGCTCCA
>DATKWR010000282.1:0-3916 GCA_035529475.1 Sedimentisphaerales bacterium
GCAAGGTTGACAACAACGGAGGCCAGGGTTGGACCAATGTAACCGGCATCAGGATGTACAGCACCATCTGGGGCTGGGATGTTGGCAGTGCCAGCTCAACCCACCGCGAAATGCAGGCATGGAAGGATGTGTGCACACTAGACGTCAAATCCACGCCAATTCTGGGCGTGCCGATAGCCGGAGGCAGGCCGGGGACGACGGACTACGCGTCGATCTGCGACCATGGGGAGAATGTCACGCTTAGCGCTCCCCAATTCGCGATCGTAGGGGATGTCTACCACTCCTTTGTTCGGTGGTCCCTCGATGGTGTTGATCAGCCGCAAGGGAAATCGGATCTGCAGGCCGTGATGACAGGCGCGCATGTGGCCATCGCCGTTTATGTTGCGACTCCCGTTCTCAAGGTTCTCTCGGCTCCGTTTGATGGCGTACCGATAGCCGGTACGAACAATGGCATTACTCCATACGTGTCTCCGTGCGCGAAAGGTGGTACCGTGACGCTGAGCGCCCCAGACGTGGTTCCATTCGGGACCAGAAACTACTATTTCCTGTACTGGTTCGTCGACGGGACACCCCGACCCCGTTTCATTGCAAATGTCGATGTCGTGATCTCGAAAGATACCACGGCTGTGGCCGTGTACGAGCAGTGCATGGAGGGAGACATGAACTGCGACTGCAGAATCAATGTGTTGGATTTGATTCTCTTGCGCAATAAGTTGGGGGAGACCTGTCCCAGTAGCGATTAGTGGATCCTCTTCAACGTGCGTCGGGCCCCACTGGGAGTATGCCGGGGGGATGCTCCGCAAACACTGACGCATGCCTGTCGAGTGCACTGTGGTGCGCTTTCGCCCACATCATCCTTTGCTTAGCCCATTCCACTTCGGCAGCGATCGGCCGCACGTGGCGCTCGGTGACTGGATCGCAGCCGCGGAGGATGCGGGGAAGGTGGAGGAGCTCTTCCTGGATGTCGGGGGCCAGGTGCAGGAGGTTCATGATCTGCGTGACACGGGGGCGGGTGACGTGCCCGAGGTCCGCCAGCTCGGCCTGGTCGCGGACCGCCCCCGAACGGAGCAGGCCGTCGAACTTGATCGCCAAGGCCATCAGTGGATGTCGGTGGTTGTCTTCATCGCGATCTCCTTTCTGGAAAGCCGTTAACCGACACTCACAGTGAGCCGTTTTTCGGCCGGAAAATCAAGGCTTTCTTTCGAAGATTCGCGGGATTTTACGCGGCTTTTTTCGGGCGGGATGCGAAGCGGCGCCGGCATCCGGACCAGGCCGCTCGAGAGGATTTCGATCACCTGCCGGCGCCTCTGGCGAGGCGTCAGCTCGAGGTGCATTCGTGGGCGCGACAACAGCGCCTCCTTGGTGCAGAACGTAGTGCGGGAAACAAGTCCCCCTACCCACTATATCTGCAGAAGTCGGAGAATTGTCGCATTGGGCATGAGGAAGCGATCAAAGAATGCGAAGGGTTCTGTGAGTGATGGAATGGAAGATGTTGTCGTGGAGTCTGGCCGGATGGGGGACACTTGAGCATCCCGGGCGGCGGAGTTCGATAGTCCCCGAGGGAACGCCATCCTGTCAGGTCTGCCGGAACCATTACTCCGGCACCGCCAGCTTGCGCAGCTCTTTGTTCCAGACGGCCTTGTCCTTGTTCTCCTGCCACCATGCGGCGGCCTTGCCGTAGAGTTCGAGCTTCTTTGCGGGGCGGGCTTTGGCTCCATCGTCAACGTTGAAGCCGGGCAGGCGGACCGTGTAGATCAGCTCGTTGAGGTTCCAGTTGAAGAGGTCCAGCGGCGTGGGTTTGTCGAGCGGGGCGAGGTCCTTCAGGCGACCGAGGATCTGCTCGACTTCCTCGCGATACCACTTCGTGATGTCGAGATCGATGTCCTTTTGGAGAGTGGAGGGAAGCTTGTCAGCGTAGAGCTTGGCCATTTGGCTTGGCGAACATGCGGCATTGGACTGCAGATAGACAACGCAGTTACCGGAGGGGTAAATGACGATATCTCCGCTGGTCAGCACATGGCCGGGGGCCATTTTCTTCACCTTGAACGGAGCATAACCGGCGGTCGCCTGCAGGTTCATGACGCTGCGGAGAAGCTCATGTTCGGGAACCGAATCGTCCGCCCACTGATCGATGCTCGTGATCACCTCTCCTCCCCGGGGGGCGTGGAAGCGTTCCTCCACCAGCCCATACGGGATCGGTCCGTCTCCTCGAGCATCTTGCCAATGTGCAACGACCTTGCACTTGGAATCCATCATACCGAATCCTGCAGCATCCTTGCCGACCGCAAGCTTCTCCTTCGCCATCTTGATCCATTCTTCATCCTGCTTCTTCTCAGCCTCTGTCTTGATGGGACAGATACTGAGCCGGAAAACGCGCAAGCGGGGGCCTTTGCCATAGTCTCCTTTCAGTGCTCCATTGAAAAGCACTTCGACTTTTTGAACGCCCCATTCGTAATCCCAATAATCCTTGCCATAGCCTGCCTCAACCTCCTCAAGCGTCATGTCATAAGGCAGGCTCGGACCTACCGTCCTTGTCAATGGATAGCGCTTCAATTCATCTTCGGTCAGTTCCCTATGGTAGATTGTTGCTGCGGGCTTTACTTCACGTGTTGTGATTCTTATGCGAATGAACTGGTCTGCATCCTCACGGATTGCTACGACACGGACTGTCCACTGTGATCCGATTATATGCTTATAGGCAGCTTTGATCTCTTCAATTGTCCTGAATGATGTATTCTCCTCGTGGGATTCAATAACGAAATACATAGCATCCTCATCGGACATCTTCCTCTCAAATATAGCCTCTTCGACGCACAGGCCTACCCTTGACATCCACAAAGCAAATGAAGCCGCGCACATCACCAGCTTCAAGCCTATAGTAACACGCGCATTACGGGTCATTCGTTGTTCGTACAGCACCGATAATCTCCTGTAGGATAGCGCCCATGTGCCAATTGCGCAACGGCACACCTATCTGGCCGGCAGCATCATTATACTTCTGAGTGACGAATGCCGGGATCGGCTGCTCTTGGGTAACGACAAGGTTTGGCCCCGGCATACCGAACATCAACGGCACGAACGACTCCGCTGGTTCGGGACCTCCGTGCCATCCATTGAGCATGTCCTCTCCATGGCAAACCGCCATATACCCTTGAGCACCATTCATTACCAACACAATGTCTCCTGTCCGACTTCCTGCAGAGTTCTTGTGGTTCATCTCATCGAGGCGAGCAGCGAAGTCCGGCCAGTCCACATGCTCATCCTCTACAAATTGGCTGACGCTCACCAGTTCCAGTTGAGTCCAATCGTTCTTATCGACGCTCTTGACCCACCTGAAGTCCTGTGTGAAGTTGTTACCACTGATGGCGCCAGATTTGATGAAGATCCTTGGTGAGGAACCAAGCGCACCATTGGAGAAGCGCACTTCCCTTCCCTGGTAATCGTACGCGACGATTGGAGCCAAGTCATTATATAGCTGGGCCGTGTCAGGCTTGTAACCTGCGTGTCCGACGGCCTCGCGATAGAGGAGGCTCGCGACTCTCTCCACAAGGGCATCGGATGGGGGTCCTGCCAACTACCATCTTCCTCTTTAAGATAGATCTGTGCCATGCCTCCATTGGGGGAAAACACCACCTGATTCTGACCGAGCCTCTTGGCATCACCACGCCACATGCTGAAGCCGAAGCTCTCTGAAAAAAGAGCCTGCATCTCCTCGTTCGGAGTGGTTCAAACTCAGTCGGACGCGTTACTCCGGCACGGCCAGCTTGCGCAGCTCCCTATTCCAGACGGCCTTGTCCTTGTTCTCCTGCCACCACGCGGCGGTCTTGCCGTAGAGTTCGAGCTTCTTCGCGGGGCGGGCCTTCTTGGCAACATGACGCTTGAACTCCGGCAAGTTGATCGCCGCCAAGAGCTCGTT
>DATKWR010000283.1:0-2018 GCA_035529475.1 Sedimentisphaerales bacterium
GTATCGTTGACCAGCAATGAGTCCGCTCTGTCTTTCGGATTGGCGAAAGACCAAGGTCTGCCGCCTTGCCGGATGTCGGCACCATCCCAGAAGGTATAAATGTTGTCCTTATCGACACCACAGAAGGATTCTCGTTCGAAAGCCACGTGGCCATCCACAAACAGGACGTTCTGTCCCTCGCTCTCGTGAGAAGCGCTGTTGCCGGCCTTGACAGCCTCGCGGTCACCGGCGTGATTGAACTTTGCGAAGTCTTTAACTTGGCCGGCGGGAGACGAAAACCATGGGTTCCGGTCGGCGGCCACCGCAACGCCCGGCAAAAATGCTGTGTTCAGGGCGTACAGGCCAAAAGGTATATGATAGGCATAGCTGCAATGATTGGCGGCGTCGGGTCCGAAATCCCACAGGTCGGATAGCTCTCTGTCACCTGCACCAGCGCCAGCGGGATCGAATACAGTAGCGCCCGCATCCCCAGAACAGACAAAGGTGCCGGGCGCGACATCCTCGTACTTGACCAGCAGATAGAGACAGGAAGAAATCGTTCCGTGCCCTCCGCTGCCGTCGGTCGCCAGGCCGTAAGCCTGGTATCGATTGGGCGCGTTCCACGCGGGTATGGCTGTGGCCCACAGGGTGTTCCTGCCGCCCGAGCGGGGGAATTGGTCGTCATAATCGTTGCTGTAGTCGAGCATCGCCTTGCCGATCAGGGACAGGTTGTTTGCGCAGACAGCCCGATAAGCATCGAATCGCGATTTGCGGCACGCCACCGGCGTCAAGGCCAGAACAAACAGGCACAGAACCACCACAATTAGAACCTCTGCCGGTCCCAACTTCCTGGATACGTCTCGCTCGGACATTTTCGTTCTCCCTCGAAAGAGATTCCACAACGGGGTGGCAGGCCTCCCTTATGGAGGCATCGGCTGCCCGCGGGACGCCATCGTAGGGGCAACCCTGCGTGGTTGCCCGATTCATGGGTGGCCACATGGGGCCGCCCCTACAACAACGCCCTTGAGGCTGCCACCCTCCAACTGTATCGTAGCAAGTCCCTGCGAAATGTTCAATCTGTTTTTCAGCTCGCCTTGGCACATTTCGTCCGGTAATTGTGCCAAAAATAACTTGCAGTTGGGGCGGAAAGGCCCTTAAATATGTCTGAGACGTGTTCTACTTGAATCCGATTGGGAGTCATAGAGATGGCGCTGAAAGAGTTTTTGGCTGAGGCGGCCAGGTGGTTTCGCAGCCATAGACTGTTCGCAAGCCCGGTTCATCAGCCGGAACTCAACGACGACGGCCTGATCAGCCTGGGCCGGGAGCATGACAGCCCCGACTCGCAGGCGGATGATCCCGCGGACCCCGTCACCGGGGGCGGCAGCAGCGTCGTGGTCCGGGCGGCGCCGCCCGCCGACAGACAAGAGTCGCTCGAAAAACTCCAGCAGGGCTTCGATAAGCTCATCGAGCAGCTTCAGGGCATCAACGAGCATTTGAACCGCCAGGCCAACCAGCACGAAGATTTGATGAGCCGGATCGAGCAACTGCCCCAAATGCTCGAAAGTTTCCCGTCGGTCGTGGAGAACCAGAAGCAAATCACGGAGCAGCTTATCGAACAGCTCAGAGGGGCGGCGGCAAAAAACGAGCGGTTCGTCGATGCCGTCGAGAAGATGCCGCTCGAAACCGCCAAGCAGACCGATGCGCTGGTCAATATCGACCATCAGCTCGCCGCCGCGGCCGACATCGACGTCCAGATGACCGAGAGCTTCAACAACTTCAATCAGGCGCTGGACAAGCTCAACGAGAGCACCGTCGGGCATACCGACGGCGTTATCCAGATGAGCAAAACCTTCGCGGCCAGCGACAGGTACCTCAAGTACATCATATCCAGGCAGAGCAGGCGTTTCATGTGGATATTCATCGCGGCTATCAGCGTTTGCGTCGCCTGCATCCTCATTTTGGCCGGCATCATTGTTTACCTCAATCGCTGAGAAGCACACTCGGCTGTACGACAGAAACGCCTGCAAAAGTCCACTTCC
>DATKWR010000284.1:0-4425 GCA_035529475.1 Sedimentisphaerales bacterium
GTGGACTGGTCGGGGCACGGCCACCATGGCACCGTCGCCGGCGGCGCCCAGTGGGTGGACGGATACCAAGGTGCTGCGTTGACCTTTGGAGACGACGTCTATGTGGAATCAGCCTACCCGGGCATATCGGGCACAGCGGCCCGAACGTCCTGCGCCTGGATCAAAACCAGCGCGGCCAACCGCAACATCATGTCCTGGGGCCAGAACGTGGCCGGGCAGAAGTGGAGAATGCGCCTTGATGCCACAGGGGGCCTGCGTATCGAGGTCAATAACGGTTACCACTACGGCGTAACGAACCTTGCCGACGGCCGGTGGCATCATGTGGCGCTCGTCTTCGAGGACGATGGCTCGCCGGATGTTTTGGACACGCTGCTCTACGTGGACGGCCGGCTCGACATCACCGCCGGGTCGCAGGATGAGCCGATCAACACGGCGGCGGGGCCGCTCAGAATCGGTGAGTCTCCGTGGCATAATGCGCCCTTTATCGGTGTGATTGACGAAGCGCGCGTCTATAATAAAGCGCTGACGCAGGAAGAGATCGCCCTGGTCATGCGCGTTGATCCGTTGTTAGCTTGGGCCGCGAATCCGGCTGAGGACTCGACGCCGGACATCGAACATGTGACGCCTCTGACCTGGTCGCGGGGAGATAAGGCTACCCAGCACGAGGTGTATTTCGGGTTGGATAAGGCTGGCGTGGCGAATGCCGACGCCTCGGATACGACGGGTGTCTATCGGGGCCGCCAGAGCGCGACCAGCTATACGTCCTCAGAAGGTCTCGCATGGGGCGGCGGGCCGTACTTCTGGCGCGTCGATGAGAATAACAACGATGGTACCGTCACCAAAGGCCGAATCTGGAGCTTTACGGTAGGCGATTTCCTGGTGGTGGATGATATCGAATCCTACAACGACGTTCCCGAAACCGACCCGGGGAGCAACCGGATTTATCTGAGCTGGATCGACGGTTTTGGCACCACGACGAACGGAGCTTTCGTCGGCAATCTGGATGTCCCGCTGACCGAGCACAGCAACGTTCACAGCGGCGGTCAGGCGATGCCGTTGTCGTACGACAACAACTTCAAGTTCTCCGAGGCGACCCTGACGCTGACGGGCGGAAATGACTGGACGCGGCAAAGCGTCACGGAACTGTCGCTGTGGTTCCGAGGCGTGGCGGCCAACGCCGGCGAGCGGATGTACGTGGCCCTCAACGGCACGGCGGTGGTCTATCATAATGACCCGAACGCGGCCCAGACAACCACGTGGACGGAGTGGGCCATCCCCTTGCAGACGTTCGCGGGTCAGGGCGTGAACCTGACGAACGTGACGAGCATCACAATCGGTTTCGGCACCCGCGGCAATACAACCGTGCCCGGCGGCACCGGCCAGATGTACATCGATGACATCCGGCTGTACCGCCCGAGAACACCTTAGGAGCAAAGACTGCGTCGGGATAATCTGACACTGTAAGTAGCCTCAGTTCGGGGCCCCTACTGGGTGATCCGGTATGGGCCTTGGGCGTGGATGCAATCAGCCGGTGCCGGCTGCTCGGGGAGTTTCTGAAGGCTCGATTAAGACGAAGTCGAAGTTGTTATTTTCCCTGACGGACGAGTAGCTGATTTGGTGTAAATAACGTGCGTGAAGACTATTATCGGCTGTTGACACTTTCTTTTTGGAAGGAGAATTGTCATGTGTAGAAAGTCGTTTGTCTTATTTGCTTTTGTTTTAGTGCTGGGCATCGTCAGCAGTGTCCCGGCCGAGATGGTGGTTCACTGGAGACTCGACGAAGGTTCCGGCACGACCGCATTTGACAGCTCCGGCAACGGATACGACGGCACGTTCGTCGGCACTCCCCAGTGGGTAGCTGGATATCTTAGTGCCGGCGCTCTGCATTTTGACGGCGATGCCGCCGCCTCCAGTGTCGCGCACGCGCTGGGCTCGGCAACAAGCTGGCCCACCGGCGCGATTGCGCTGTGGGTCAAAGTGGACAGCGTTGGGCAAGACAACTACAGCAGTGCGTTCACCAACCACAATCCGAACAGCGCGGGTATCCAAATTGATGTCGATGGCGGAAACCCCGGCAATTTCCGGATCAATCCGAGCGGGCTGATCTTCGGCACCGTTACGACGGACTGGATCCATCTTGCCGTCACTTTTGACAACACATCTGCGACGCTTTACTACAACGGCAACCAGTCTGCCACGGGGACCCTCAGCGCCAGCAATACGACGTTCAACCGGTTCGCTATAGGTCTAAACAGGAACGCAGCCAACTGGATAGCAGCCACCATCGACGAGCTTCGCGTGTACGACCACGCTTTGTCGGGCGTCGAGGTGCTCAGCGCCATGACAGGCGACCCATGGCCGTATGCCTACGGCCCCACCCCTGCCGACGGGGCCTTGTATGAAAGTACGTGGGTAAACCTTAAGTGGCAGCCGGGACAGCTCGCCGTCTCGCACGATGTGTATCTGGGCGATACTTTCGAGGATGTGAACGCAGGCACGGGCGATACATTCCGAGGGAATCTGGCCACCCCGTCTCTGATCGCCGGCTTTCCCGGATATCCGTTTTCGGGCGGCCTGGTTCCGGGCACGACCTACTACTGGCGCATCGATGAGGTCAACGACGCCGACCCGGACAGCCCGTGGAAAGGCGAGATCTGGAGCTTCACGGTTCCTCCCAGGAAAGCCTATGATCCCGATCCGGTTGATACCAGCAAGTTTGTGGTTCCCAATCCGGCTCTGACGTGGGGGGCTGGTCTCGGTGCTATGCTGCACTATGTCTATTTCGGCGATAATTTCGACGAGGTCAACACGGCCACCGGCGCCTTGCCCATGACAACGAAAAACTATACCCCCGCCGGCCCCCTTGAGCGGGCCAAAACGTACTATTGGCGGGTGGATGAGTTCGACGGCACCGCCACACACAAAGGAGACGTCTGGAGTTTCGTGACGATACCTGTTATGGAAATCACCGACCCCAATCTTGTCGGCTGGTGGAAGCTCGATGAAGGCTTGGGAACCACAGCCGTTGACTACTCCGGCTACGATCACCACGGGACCTTCCAGGGCAGCCCGCAGTGGGGGAACGGATATCACGACGGGGCCCTGGAGTTTACCAAGACCGGCCAATATGTCGATTGTGGGGCCGCCGCAGCTCAAGAGGTCACAGGCGACTTCACGATCGCGGCGTGGGTCCAACTGGGGCCGAACAATGCCGGCCTTTATGAGGGCATCGCCGGAAAACTGACTCGAAGGGGCGGCGCGGACTACATGGGTTTCGGGATTGTCAGGTATAACTCGAATGTTTTTCGCTTATGGGTCTCCGACGGCGACTCGGCCCAGATCAATGGAAGGGCCAGTAGCGATCTGACATATGCGGATACGGAGTGGCACCATGTGGCGGGCGTTCGAGAAGGTCAGACCAATGCCCTCTACGTCGATGGGATCAGACAAAGCGAAACGACAACGACGGATTTCGTTCCGAGCGAAGAGTTCTTCCATATCGGCAGGCAGTACAGTCACCTGGACGACAGATACTTCCAGGGCCTCATTGACGACGTACGCATCTACAACAAGGCAATGAGCCAGGAAGCGATCATACTGGTAATGAGAGACGACCCACTTCTGGCTTGGCAGCCGGAGCCGCGTAGCGGTCAGTTGGCGGACATCGAAAACGCCACGCCTCTTACGTGGTCGCGAGGAGATAAGGCAACCCAGCACGGGGTTTATTTCGGCACGGATAAGACCGCCGTGGCCAATGCCGACGCCTCCGATACGACGGGGATTTATCGAGGCCGTCAGAGCGCGACCAGCTATACGCCCGCAGAAGGTCTCGCATGGGGCGGCGGGCCGTACTTCTGGCGGGTCGATGAGAATAACAACGATGGCACCGTCACCAAAGGCCGAATCTGGAGCTTCATGGTCGCCGACTACCTGGTCGTGGATGATATTGAGTCGTACAATGACCTCGCCGAAGCTGATCCGGCCAGCAACCGGATCTACCTGAGCTGGATCGACGGCTTCGGCACGACGACCAACGGGGCTTTCGTCGGCAACCTGGATGTCCCGCTGACCGAGCGTGCTAACGTTCACGGCGGCGGGCAGGCGATGCCGTTGTCGTACGACAACAATCTGAAGTTCTCCGAGGCGACGCTGACGTTGACGGGCGGGAATGACTGGACGCGGCAAGGCGTCACGGAACTATCGCTGTGGCACCGAGGCGTGGCGGCCAACGCCGGCGAGCGGATGTACGTAGCGCTCAACGGCACGGCGGCGGTCTATCATAACGACCCGAACGCGGCCCGGACAACCGCCTGGACGGAGTGGGCCATCCCCTTGCAGACGTTCGCGGGTCAGGGCGTGAACCTGGCCAACGTGACGAGCATCACGATCGGTTTCGGCACCCGCGGCAATACAACCTTGCCCGGC
>DATKWR010000285.1:0-2127 GCA_035529475.1 Sedimentisphaerales bacterium
TTATCACAAGCTAAAAGTACCTATTTTTTAACGTTTTTAGTCAAGGAGAACAGATATGTTTAGGCGAAGAGTCATTTTTGGGCTGGTTGCATGCCTTCTGGCCGTATTGATTGTGGGCCAGACGCTTTCGCAGCCGGCACAACGCGGACAGGCAGGCGGGCAAAGGGGCGGACAAAGAGGCGGTGCACAGGACGGCTCCGAGCGTCCGCAGACGCAGGGTCGGCAGTTTGATCCGCAACAGATGCAAAAAATGATGGAGCAGCGGATGCAGCGGCAGGTTGGAGCCAGCGAAGCGGAGTGGAAGACCATCGGACCGAACGTCATGAAAGTCTCACAACTCAACCGGCAGGTTTCCGGCGGCGGTATGGGCGCAATGTTCGGCGGACGGCGCGGCGGACCGGGTGGACCGCAAGGCGCCCAGGCGCAACCGACGGAATTAGACAAAGCCACAGAGCAGTTGCAAACGCTGCTCGAGAATGATTCGGCAAAGCCGGAGGATATCGAGAAGCAACTCACCGCTCTTCGTACGGCCAGACAAAAGGTCAAAACGCAGCTCGTTGCAGAGCAGCAGAAACTTCAAAAGCAGGTAACAGTGCGCCAGAAAGCCCAACTGGTATTGATGGGTTTGCTGGACTAAGACATTGCCGGCCCTTTCGATACACTCGCAGAGAAAGTGTAATAACAAGGGGCAAATTGACGAAACCGCGGCCCGGGAATCAACGGGATGCTCACCACATGAGAGCCTCCCGTCCGGGCCTTGCGGCTTATGGTTTAAGAGGGGGAATCCCGCTGCGCTTTTATACATTCATTTTTTTTTAGTAGACCTGCTCAACGATAAAAGTTTCAATATCGTTGTATGGGACATTAAGGTTTACTGTCAATAGGAGGATTTGCTTTGAAACATGCAATAATCGCAGCGGCAATTTGTGTTTTTATCTGTACTGCATTGCCGGCCGGGCAGGCCACGAGAGTCGAAATCACCGATAAAGTGCTGGTCGAAGACGCCGTTCGATTTGGAATCAATCTCGGTGGAGATACGTATTATTCGGGCGCGGTGCTGCTCAAGAAACGTTCGCAGCAGAACTTCGAGGGTACGAGCTACCGGCAGTGTCATTTCGGCCCCAGCCAGGACGAACATGGGGCGACTTCCTGGTTTCGCCAGCCTAAATGGTGGCAGGATTTGATGGTCGAGCACGGATATTATGAGATCCTTTCCGGCCCGGCAAAAGGTACACGCGGCAAGATTAAGGCCATCACGACCAAAAAGGAAATGCATCAGGGCAAGCCGGAAGATTTTATGTACATCCAGTTTGATAAGGAAGTACCGCCGGGACCGCCTAACGGGGGGCTTCTTGTCGAGGCATTCAGGCTTCAAGACGGCCAGTTTCGCAGTCTGGACGGATTCTGGACGTCAAAACAAAATGAGATAGCCATCGGCGACGTGCCGGCCGGTTCGTTCGGCCAAGCGGCACTGAATATGAAAGGTTCCCGCGAGAAGGCGCACTATCATCTCAGCACACATTACCACAGGTTCGGAGAGTTGAACGGACGCTGGCATGTACGTTTCCAAGCGAAGATCAAGAGCGGCAAGCCTTCGCTTATAATTACGCCGAGCCCCGAAAAGTGGGGAGAAAAGAAAACCGTCGAGCTTGAGAGCCGGTGGAAGCAGTTCGATGAAATCATTACCGTCGACGGGGTGCCGGAGCCGGGCAGTGACGGCGAAGTGCAGAATCTGTTTTTCAAAATCGAAGTCACCACCGGCGATGTGCTCATCGACGATATCGAGATATGGATGGAAGGCGATAAAAATCCGACGGTCTTTCGCGACGACCTGGTAGCGGCGCTGAAGAAGTTCAACCCGGGCGCGATTCGATATCTGCAGACCGGCGGCAGTACGATAGACAATACGATCGCCCCGCCGCTTCGTTCGTATTCCTACTCGAATCGGCAGGCGGCCACGTACGGGCCTTATGAAGACCACCAGACAGATCCGTACAGCCTGCACGAGATGTACGAGTTGTGCGAGTATCTTGACGCAGAGCCCTGGTATTGCCTGCCGGGGACGCTGCACAAAGATGAGCTTATGAATTTTATCGAGTATCTCGGCGCATCGTCCGACGTCGGCTA
>DATKWR010000286.1:0-5877 GCA_035529475.1 Sedimentisphaerales bacterium
GCCGGTGAGAGTTATGTGGAAACCAATGCCTGGATTACTGAAATGGGCATTGCAGATTTCTCGATCTCCGCCTGGATACAAACGCGCGAGCAGGGTGCGGCCATCCTCGGCAAGAGCAACGGGGACAGGAGCTGGTCTTTCCATGAGAAGCAATTCTACCTCTCGGCCGGCACTGAACAGGGACAGCCGGTGGCCGGCGGGGTCCATTTTTATGGAAATCAGGCTGGAGAAATCTGGGGGGCGACCGCCGTTAACAACGGCATATGGCACCACGTATGTGTAACCTGGGACAACGACACAGACGCACAACACATCTATGTCGATGGGGTCCTGGATGATTTGCGTCCCGTTTGGGTCTATTATGGCGGTCGTGGAGATATTGCAACTGATACGGTGAGAATTGGCTTTGATTGTTCCGGCGACGCCACTTCCGATTTTATCGGTCGAATGGATGACGTGGCTATATTCGACGCGACGCTCACGCCTGAGCAGGTGGTTGAAGTGATGCGCCTTTCTTTGCCGGTTATCGCCTCGAATCCAATCCCTGACAATGGGACAACCGATCTGCCCCGGCGGGATGTGGTCCTTACTTGGAATCCCGGTGTGTACGCCAACAGACACGATGTGTATTTTGGCACCACTTTCAACGACGTGAATAATGCCAGCAGAACGAACCGGCGGAACGTGCTTCTGAGTGAGAATCAAGTTCAAAACTACTATCCTGCCAGCGGAGGTCTTGATCTGGATTTTGGCACGACGTATTACTGGCGTATTGACGAAGTCAATGCGCCGCCGACCAATACCATATACAAAGGTGAGACCTGGCAGTTTACGACCGAGCCTATTGCTTATCCGATCCCGGGCCAGAAAATAGCGGTCACAGCTTCCAGCCAGGCAGAAAATCAGGGACCTGAAAATACCATCAATGGTTCTGGATTGACTGGCGAACTGCACTCCGATGCGCTTACAGCCATGTGGCTTACCGCCTCGGGCGCAGCGGGACCGGCCTGGATCGAGTATGAGTTCGACAAGGTTTACAAACTGGCCGAAATGCGGGTATGGAACCATAATGGAAAACTGGAGCTGGCTATAGGTTTTGGGTGCAAGAATGTTTCAGTGGAATACTCGCTTGACGGCACGGATTATACGGCCTTGGGGACGACTCACGAGTTTGCCCGGGCACCTGGTAAACCCGGCTACGCGTGCAATACCCTTGTGGGTTTTGGAGGTGTTACGGCCAAGTACGTCAGGCTCACCATAAACAGTAACTGGGGAGGTATCCTGAAGCAATATGGACTCAGTGAGGTGCGATTCTTCAGCGTTCCCGTCTTTGCAAGAGAGCCGAGCCCGGTTTCCGGCGCAACGAATGTGGACGTCGATATGACCCTGAGCTGGAGACCGGGAAGAGAGGCCGCCAGGCACGATGTCTATTTGAGCACCGACGAGCAGGCCGTGATGGATGGCATCGCGCCTGTCAGTACAGTGACTGAGGCCAGCTACAGTCCCGGCCCTCTCGACGTGGACGGTACATACTACTGGCGGATCGACGAAGTCAATGACGTCCAGACACCCGCAACATGGCGGAGCGATATCTGGAGCTTCACGACGATCGACTCTATTGTTGTGGATGGTTTTGAATTCTACAATGACCTCAACCCCGATCTACCCGGGAGCAACAGGATATTTGACAAGTGGTTGGACGGCTATGGAACCGCGACCAACGGGGCTATCGTGGGCCATGACGATCCTCCCTATGCCGAGCAAGATATCGTTTACAGCGGATTTCAGTCGATGCCCTATTTCTACAACAACAATTTCAAGTTCTCAGAGGCACAACTGCCACTGAGCCCCGCACAGAACTGGACAAGGCACGGTGTTACATCGCTGGTCCTGTACTTCTATGGAGATCCGGCAAACGCCGTCGAGCAGATGTATGTGAAGGTCAACGACTTCAAGGTGGTCTATGGTGGAGCTCCCCTTAACATAACCACAGCCGAGTGGAACCAGTGGAGTATCGACCTTGCATTGTTGAGCGTGAACCTGCAGAATGTTACGAAGATCGCGATTGGCTTCGGCGACGGGACCGCTACAAAAGCCGGCGGCTCAGGCGTGGTGTACTTCGACAACATTGGACTGTATCGGTCGGCGCCTTCGCCCTGAGACCCTCGCGTTAAGAGCATAACGTTCGTGTCTGTGAGGCGGACGCTGAAGTTATAGTCTCCTGACATAGACATAATATGCGCCGCGGCTCTGGCCATCTTCATCAATGAGCCAGGTTTGCAGCGTTGCTGGCCCTTGTTCCAGGTTAACCGAGAATATCGCAGCCTTGTCGCCTGAATTGACGGCAGTAGTTTGTTCGATATTGCCGATAGTCAGCCTTGCCTGTACGGCGTTGATGGCCTCGCCGCCGGGTATTGAGTTGTCTATCGGTTGATCGACTTCCCGCGGCCAGCGGCGTAACTGGACTTCGTAGCGCCCGGCGCGGGCGACGTCCACAGCCCAGAAGCCGTTGGATTTGACGGCCCGGCGGACCTGGGACTGGTCGAATACCGGATAGCCCGTATTGGCATCGTGCCAATCGTGACTGGTCAGGCAGGTAGGATTTTCCGCGTCGTGGCCGAGCACAGTCGGCACGTACTCGTCACCGCGCTGCGCGATTTCCTGCCACCACTTTTCGTATTCGCCGCGCAACCGCTCGACCACTTCGGGATGATCTGCGGCGATATCCTCTTCCTGGCCGGGATCTTTGTTAATGTTGTAAAGCTCTTTGCCGTTGACCAGCCGCCAATGCCCTTCCATCACTGAGCATTGGCGCCACTTGATCAGATTTTCCATTCGCTGGGAATCGACGACAATCGCGCGGTCTTTCCAATCACCGGGTCGGCCGTAAAGCAGCGGCTTGAGCGATACGCCGTGCAGCTTCGGGCCGGCCGGCCTTTTCAAACCGCAAATGTCAACGAGCGTGGGCAGGATATCAATGTGGGCCGTAAGGGTGTCAATGTCGCGGGGACCGGTGAGGCCGCCGCCGGGCCAATAGATAAAACACGGCACGCGATGGCCGCCTTCGTATTCGCTGCCTTTGAAGCCTCGCATGCCCGCATTGAAACCCTTACCCCGGGGCGCGCCCACGGCAGAGCCGTTGTCGGTCATAAAGATAAGGAGCGTATTGTCTTGGAGGTGATTGTCCTTCAGGAAGCGCACCAGTCTTCCCATATTGTCGTCGATGTTGGTGATCATACCATAGAAGTTTGCGTTCGGAACATTGGGATCGGCATCGTATGGCTGCTTGTAGTCCTCGGCGACACGGTAAGGTCCGTGGGCGGCGTTCGTGGGAATATAGCAGAAAAAGGGCCGATCATTTTGCGCGCAATCCTTTATGAAACTCATCGTGCGGTCGAACCAAACGTCGGTACAATAGCCGGTGAACTTCTCCGGTTTGTCGCCGTGAAAGTAGGTGTCGTCAAAATAATCGTTGCCGAAATAGTCGGGGGTGTTGCCAATGGCGCCGCCACCATGTATCAGCACCTCGTCGAAGCCTCGCTCCTGGGGGCGGAAGGGATAGTTGTCACCGAGATGCCATTTGCCGAAGACGGCCGTACGATAACCTGACGCCTTGAAGCAATCGCCTAACGTCACTTCGTCCCTTCGCAAAAGAGAACGGCCCATAACCGTGTGCCAAACGCCGGTGGCGTTGCAGTATCGGCCGGTCATCAAGCTGGCGCGAGTCGGAGAACAGGTAGGGCTGACGTGGAAGTCGGTCAAACGAACCGAGCGCGAATATAGCTCGTCGATATTCGGGGTTTTGATCATCCGGTTGCCGAGGCAGGCTATATCACCATAGCCCTGATCGTCGGTCATAACCAGAACTACATTGGGACGTTTACCGCCGCTCTTCTCTGCAGAGACCGGCGTATTTCCCACACAACCGGTAACAAACAAAGACGCTGTGCCGAGACCGACCGACTTAAAGAAATCACGACGTGTTTTGGCTGATGCACACATGATTTGAATCTCCTTTGTCTCATATTTAAAGGCTTCTGCTGAGCTTTATACTCGTTCCATGGTCTTCATAAGCTATACTATCAAATTCCTGTTCACTTGTCGCCCACTGTCTGCAGAACCCGCCCGGATGTTTTGACCACCCGGCGAGCACTTGGCAAGGGGTCCCTCCTTACTGGCAGAGTTCTGTCTTTTTCTGAAATACAATAAGAAATGGTGGCTATGGCCCATAATTATTGTACTGTTATTTTTGAGCCCGTTCGTACTGCTTGGTGGGACGGCTATAACGCCATTTATTTACCCGTCTTTCTGATGCGTTGTCAGAGGAAAGTGGCCGTTCGACAAATGCACGAAGCATAAGAGGAAAGGAACAAGTATGAAGAAAACGCATCTGGTTATACTGGGAGCTTTGACGACTTCACTTCTTGCCATGCCTGGGGGTGAGGGCGAGAAGCCCGAACCACCCAAGCCCACTTCACACAGTGTGCGACATATAGAAGGCTGGACGGTACGTGTGGACGACCGGCTGCTTCAGGCGCCTCACGAGGAACTCGGCAAGCGGGCGCTGAGATTTCTGGAGTCCAAACTCATGGACATACAAGGTGCTGTAGCTGAAGATCGTTTGGCGAAACTGAAGGCCGTGACCATAGTGCTGGATCTGTCCCACGGTAAGCTGCGAGCCATGCAATATCACCCCAGCGCGGGTTGGCTGAAGAATAACGGCTACTCCACCGATCTCGCCAAGTGCGTCCACATTCCCCGAGCAGAGGGTCTTATCAGCCCACAACTCAACAACAAGCAGCCCTGGGTTGTCCTTCACGAATTGGCGCACGCCTATCACGACCAGGTGCTGGGTTTCGAAGATTCAGAAATAAAAGCCGCCTGGCAACGTATCGTGGACAGCGGACGCTACGAGTCCGTTTTGCATATTGCCGGACGCATGACGAAACATTATGCACTGACCGATCAGAAGGAGTTCTTCGCCGAGATGAGTGAGTCATTCTTTGGCATGAATGATTTCTTCCCCTTTAATCGGGCTGAACTGCGACACGAAGAACCGGCATTGTATGAGCTGCTCTGCAAAATTTGGGGTAGAGTCCCTCCTACATAGCATCTAATGACGCCCAAAGATGAGGCGGCTATTTCTCTGGGCAAAAACGCCTCTACTCGGTAGAATGAGCCTCGTGAAGGATCATTCTAATCAGGAGAGTGCAACATGCATCACAATCGACCGAACGTCATGCGTCTGATTGTACTTGCTCTTATGAGTTTGGCTATACCTGCTGTGTCGCTGCCCGTCTGGGCGGAGCCACAGGGCAAGGGTCCCGTGAAGGTCTTTATCCTGGCCGGCCAATCCAATATGGTCGGAGATGGGCGAGTGGACCCGGCTGGCACAAAGGGCACGCTGGCCTACATGGTTGAGAAGTCCGACAAGAAAGACCTGTTCAAACATCTCGTTGGCGGAGACGGCCAATGGCTGGTGCGCGATGATGTCTGGTACTTTCAGCATCAGGTCATCAATAAGGGTGGTCGGGAAGTCGAGACCGCCGACGTGGCAGTTGGGCTCAAGCCCGGACTTCAGAAAAGCGGCAAAAATCCGACCATCGGCCCCGAGCTTCAGTTCGGGCACGTGATGGGCGACCATTTCGACAACCAGGTACTGATCATCAAGACCGCCTGGGGGGGTAAGAGCCTGGCCGTTGACTTCCGCCCGCCCAGCGCCGGTGAGCCTTCCTTCGAACTGAAGGCCGTCAAGGACGGAACCAAGCCTGAAATCGGTAAGTACTACCGGCTCATGATCTCTGATGTGCGCTACGTGCTGGGCAACATCGAGAAGTTCTTCCCCCGGTACGACGGTCAGGGCTATGAGATCGTCGG
>DATKWR010000287.1:0-3494 GCA_035529475.1 Sedimentisphaerales bacterium
GTCGAGGTCACGGCCCGCGCAAGGTTCGATCTGGTCAGTTGTCATTTGGTTGTCAGCGGTATCGAAGTATTGCCAGTTGGGTCCATTATCCAACGGGGCAAAACAAGCTTATATGTTACAACTGGGCAACTTGTTGTGGCGCTGGTCATAGGCTCGCTTCTGGCTGTGTTTGGCATTGGCCTGCTTGGTCGAAGACTGCTCAACCGGTAGGACGGGCAACTCGTTGCCCATGCGGTCAGTTCTTCAAGCATAGGACCGTCGAGGTTGCGGGGGAAAACGTCGTGTCCATCCCAGGCCACTCCGCCCGACGCGCATAGTAGCCACGGCGTGAGAACCTGAATTCCAGGTTGCCGATTGCTCCGTGGCGAGGGCATCTTGCCCTTGTTCCCTGCCGCTGGCAGGATGCCAGCGGGACGCAAGGCCGAGACGGCCTCGTCACAACCACAGTGAAAAATCCAAGGCCGCACTGGCGGAGACTGATTAGCCAATTCACTGGCCCTTGCCCACGCAGTACAGACGGTGCGTCGTGCGTATGAATAAATGGCCGTGGGCGGCGCTGATGGAGGCGCGGACGGCGTCCTGGCCGCTGGGTTTGTCCATTGGGATCACCTTGAGGACGTCACCCGTGGCCGCATCGATCAGCACTGCCTCTCCGCCATGGTTGATGATGTAGATTCTTCCGTCCGCGGCCAGCGGCGAGGCTTCGTATTTTGAACTGCCCGGCGTCTGGATCGTCCACTTGACCTTGCCCGTCCGCGGCTCGACGCGCGAGAGACTCTTGCGCAGGTCGCTCAGGACGAAGAAATCCCCGTCATAGAAAGCCGGCGTGGGGACATCGGAGGAAACTTCTCGCACGTCCCGGCTGTCCCAAACGACGGCACTGTCGGGCAGGACCCCGGTTCCTTCGGGCTGTATGGCATAGATGGGGGCGTTCTTGGGCCCGCAGGCAAGAACGATATCTTCGCCGGCAACCGGCGAGGGAACCATTCGCCAATGCGTGATGCGCGTGGGATTCCAGGTGCCCCACCGCCATAATTCTTTGCCTGTTTGCAGGTCATGGCCCGTCAGTACGTCACCGCCGACGATGAGTATTTGCTGGTTGCCCCTGAACGAGAAAGGGATGGGCGTGCTGAAGGCTTCGCGGGACTCCTGCCGGGCTTCGCTCGGACGGATCTGGCGCCAAAGGGTCTTGCCCGTATCAGGATCTATAGCCAGAAGATACGATTCGTTCTGCCGGTCTTTCAGGCCCCGACCACTCACGGGCACGTCCCGCTGCAATACCTGCACGTAGAGTTTACCGCCGAACAACGTCGGGCTGCTGCCAAACGTCCAGAGGAACGCAAAAGCTCCGTAGTCGTCCTGGATGTTGCATTTCCAACGGGGCCCGCCGTCCACATCGAAGCAAACGAGGTCGCCATTGCCAAAGAAGAAGACGACAATCTTGCCATCAGTGACTGGCGAGGAAGCGGCGTAGGTGCTGCGCTTGTCCCGCCGGATGCCCTGTGCAACATCGTGCTTCCAAAGCTGCTTGCCCGTAGTGCGGTCGAAGGCCATCGCCAGCAACACGTCCCGCGCCGAATCGACGCCCGAGAGAAGGACTCGGTCGTCCTGGATTATTGCCGTGCCGGCGGAAGAACCGGCCAACTCGATGCTCCAGGCGATTCCCTCGGTCTGGCTCCAATCCGAAGGCAGATTCTTTTCGTCCGTAGAGCCGTTGAAGTAAGGGCCTCGCCACTGCGGCCAATCGCCGGCCCAAGCTGCCGATATACCCACCAACACAAATGCCATAAATATTGAGTACTTGCGCATGACGACCTTTCCTGACTATGAGTCGAGCCTGTCGATGATTCCCTTTCGGAAATACAGGCCCTGGTTCACGATGGATTTGCATCGCTCTTCCAGCCGGGCCATGACGGCATCGTTGTAAGGTGTGAACTCCGAGGCCGACCGTACATTCTCTTCGACCTGCACAGGATTGTCACACCCGACAATATTGGTGCTGACCGGGATCGAGAAGTTGTAGAACAGGGATTCCTTCATGGTAATAGTACCGGGTCTGTCGGTCGCCATTCGTTGCGGCTGCTCATTCAGCGGGGGCGGCGTCCACGTTGACAGCATCCGACCGCGCGTGGCGACTTTCATACCGATAATTCCCATCTTCTTGTCCAATGCGACAGGAAGCAGATGCTCGATGAAGCTGTGCTGATGCCTGTCGGCTGCGTTGAACGCCATCAGGAGCGTGTCAAACGGATAGTGATTGATGGCCTCAACAAGAATGAAAGGGTCATAATGGCCCGTTATCCCCAGAAAGCGCACGATGCCCTCGTCTCTGGCTTTCTCCAGCGCTTTAATCGCTCCGTCTTTAGCGAAGATTCGGTCCGTGTGCGCTTTGGTCTGGACGTTATGGAGCTGCCAGCAATCGAGATGGTCGGTTTGCAGCCGTTCGAGGCTCCGTTCCAGCAGACGCATGGAGCCGTCATAGCTGCGATCATGCGTCTTGGTTGCCAGGTACACTTCGCGGCGCCGGTATTTCATAACAGGCCCGATATGCTGTTCACTTTGGCCGTTGCCGTAGGACGAGGCCGTATCAATGTAGTTGACACCCAAATCAATGGCCTTATTGATGACGGCCTCGGCCTGAAGGCGATCGCTGGTCTCAATCACGGCCTGGCCGCCAAGGCTGAAGATGCCGACGCGATGCCCGGTGCGTCCCAGGTTTCGCGTGGGCATGGCCTGGAACGTTCGTGGATTGTAGGGCAGCGGCCGACCTCTGGAATCCTTGCCGATGGGCGCCTTCTCAGACCGGGCCGACGCGCTCCCTGCCCTCATCGCCAAAGTTGCGGCCACACCTGTACCGATGAATGTGCGGCGGTCAAGCTGTTTCTGAGAGTATCTATCTTGTTCCATGATGGCCTCCCATTCGTAACTTACGTCGAGGACAATCTTACAATACTCTTGCCTCATCGGTCAGTCAAGACTGTCAGCATCGCTCTTTCTACTGACTTCGGCCCATGCAGACAATGCGTCCGTCACTGGTGCTGATGTACAATCGACCGCCTGCGGAGGCCATGCCATCCCATACCGGCGGAGCGGGCAGCTTGTACTGCGCGAGTTTCTTGCCGTCACCGGCGGCAAAAGCCGCGAGGATACCGCCCTTTCGGCCTTCCCATGCGGCATGGGGATCCTTCGGATCGACAATATCCGGCGAGCCGGCTGCGAAAATCATGCCTGCCGCACGAATCATTGCGGTCACGCGGATGCCAGGACGCTGCTCCCACACAGGTTTCTGTCCCTGCTGGCGTTTCTTCGCTTGCGCATCTGCCTCCCGCTTAGGCGGGGCCTTCAGCGAAATGCACTGGAGCCGATATTCATTCGCTCCGGGGGTGAAAACCGTCTCGCGGCTTCGGGAATCAAAAACTTCCATGCCGTATGCAACCTCGCTGCCGAGAACCATCAGGCCCGACGTCTGGGCCCGGCCGACCTGCCAGAGCGTC
>DATKWR010000288.1:0-3884 GCA_035529475.1 Sedimentisphaerales bacterium
GTAAGCTTCTGCGTCGGCGGCGGTCTTGAGCTTGTCCCGTCGTTGCTCCGCTCGCTGTTCCACGCGGCCCACGGCGTCAACAAAGTATTCCTGGACCATTCGGGGAAAGCGATTGAGCGGCTGAATCGAGGCGCTGCCCGAGGACTTGGCCTGGCCCAGCGCGGGCGAGACGCCCGCGACACATACAAGGATCGAAATGCAGCAGCTCAGAAAGGTAGGGTGTGCAACTTGTTGCATACGCGGATCCGGATCAGCGTGGGCAAAAACAGAATTTGCCCACCCTACGAGTCTCTGAGATTTGAGATTTGAGATTTGATTTTTCATTCTTGTGGAATAGAACATTTTCAGACCTCCAAATAGAGTGCGATGTTTCGTGCCTCTTTTTCGGTGATTCTACCATAGCCCGCGGGGCGTGCTAACAAAAATCATTGTGCCTCAAGCAGTAAGACTTATAATTGTCCGCGTGTGGCAAGGCTGTGATGGTTGCGCATGATAGGCAGGCTCGGCGCGAATGAGAACCGTAAGAATTGCAATGTGCCAGATATTCTCGCTCGATGGTGACCGCGCCGGCAATTTCATGCGGATTGAAAATGCACTCCGCGAGGCGAAGGCCGCCGGGGCTGAGATCGCCTGCTTTCCGGAGACCGCCCTGCTCGGCTGGGTCAATCCCGACGCCCATCACAGAGCGTGCCCGATTCCGGGAGCGGACTCCAATCATCTGTGCAAGCTGGCCAAGGCTCACGATATCTATCTTTGCGCAGGTCTGGAAGAAAAGGACGGCGGGAAGCTGTACGATTCAGCCGTGCTGATCGATAACGAGGGGCGGATTCTTCTGAAGCATCGCAAGATCAATCTGCTGGCCGAATTGATGACGCCGCCTTACGCGGCGGGGGAAAGCGTCGATGCAGTCGAAACGGAATTCGGCAAGATCGGCCTGCTGATCTGCGCCGACACTCACGAAAATAAGATCCTCAAGCGCATGGCGGCGCTGAAGCCCGCCCTGCTGATTGTCCCATACGGCTACGCCGCCGAGGAGCACCAATGGCCCAAGCATGGTAAGCAGCTTGAGAAAGTCGTCAAAAACACGGCGAGGACAACCGGGGCCTTCGTGGTCGGCACTAACCTCGTTGGTGAGATAACAAATGGACCGTGGCGAGGCCGGGTCTATGGAGGCCAAAGCGTCGCCGTTGATAACGCCGGGCGGACAATTTCCGTAGCGAAAAACCGCGACCGGGACATCAATATCTTCAGTATCAACGTGGACTGATAAGGAGACTGTGCAATGGAACGGATAAGATACCGTCTCAACCATTTTTTTCTGTTTCTGCTTTGCGGCGGACTGGTGCTGGTGATTTCGAGTGGGGCCTGGGCAAAGGTCAAAGCCTGGGAAGGTACGGTGACGATTCCAACGTATGGGTGGCAGGACGACGTCAATCCCAAGCTCTGGGCACTCGAAAGCGAGGTGAAGTTCTCCACCACGGTCAAAGGTTCCATCGTCTATCCTTACCCGATGCAGGACCACCTCTCCCGAACGAAGGCGGACCGGACGTACAAGGCCCTGTTTCTTGAAAACGAATATTTGAAAGTCACCTGCCTGCCGGAATTGGGCGGGCGCCTGCATTCGGTCCTGGACAAAACGCAGAACAAAGAGATGTTCCATCTCAACGACGTGATCAAGCCGGGCATGATTGCGATGCGCGGGGCGTGGATCAGCGGGGGCGTCGAGTGGAACGCCGGCCCGCAGGGACATACGGTGACAGTCCTCTCGCCGGTCGATGCCCTGATCGGGACAAACGGCGACGGCTCAGCGTATCTCGAAATCAACAACCTCGAAAAGACCCAACGGACCCAGTGGACGGTGCGCGTGACTCTGCACCCGGCAAGGGCCTTCCTCGACGAGCAGATTCGCATCTTCAATCCCGAGGATGCGGTCAGCCCTTACTACTTCTGGAACTGCACCGCATTCCCGTGCCGCGAAGGAACGCGCTTTATCTACCCGATGACGCTCGGCACCGACCATAACGGCGTGAAGTTTTTCTCATGGCCCATCGACGAAGGCAAGGACCTGTCGTGGCTGAAGAACTACGAGACGTCCTCGTCGGTCTTCTCCGTGAACTGTGTCTTTAATTTCTTCGGCGCGTACGACGTCGATGCGGACCGGGGCATCGTGCAGGTCGCCGACCACCACGAGCTCAGCGGTAAGAAGGCCTGGACGTGGGGGACGTGGGACTTCGGCCTGGTCAGCCAGAAGAACCTGACCGACAACGACGGCCCATACATCGAAGTCCAGAGCGGGCCGCTGCCGACTCAATCCGATTACGGCATGCTGCTGCCCAGGCAAGTCGTCTCGTGGCATGAATACTGGTATCCCGTGCATGGGCTTGGCGACGGCTTCGAGTATGCGACGGCAGACCTCGCCATCCAGACGGTGCGCAAAGACGGCAATCTTGATTTGCGCATCTTAGGCACGAGTCCTTTTCCCGGAAGCGTCTGCACGGTCCGCCAAGCGAGCCGGGAGGTTCTCAAAAAGACCCTGAACCTGACGCCCGAAGAACCGCAGGTGGTGACGCTTAGCTCCGCCGGGAAAACGCCTCTCGATGTCACCATCACGAATAAGAAGGGGCAGCTTCTGGCCTCGTTCGCGACTCCTTTGCCGATTCCCAGGACGCCCCGGCCCCAGCCTTCGACGCTCATGACAAAACCCGATGAGCAGCTCAGCCTGGAGGAGAAATTCTTGAGAGGCCGAAAGTATGACCTTGCGACCAATCGCAGGAAGGCGCGCGAGTATTACGAGAGAGCGCTGGCCCTGGATGCAAAATACTCTCCAGCCCTGCAGGCCCTGGCTGTGCTTGACATCGAGGCGGGTCTCTACCAGAAAGCGGCTGAGCGATTGGGGAAGGCCCTGAGCCGGGATGACGCCGATGGCGTCTCGTGGTACTTCTTAGGCGTCTGCCGGTTGCGATTGAACGATAAGGAAGAGGCCCTCAACTGTGCTTATAAGGCGGTCAGGTGTCTTGGTGCCGCCTCGCTCGGTCATGATTTGGCCGGACGTGCCTATATGAGACAGGGCGATTATGAAAAGGCCGCACTGGCCTTCAGAGAAGCGGTCAGGCTGAATCCCGCCGATACCAAAGCAATGAATCATTTGCTCCTTGCTCTGTATGCGGCTGGACATACAAAGCTTGCAGAAGACTACGCCGAGGGACGAATCGCTCAGACTCCGACCGACCTGGTCCCCAGGGCGGTTCTGGCACTGCTCAACAAAAGCCAGATGGGCCGGTTCGTGAGCGAGGCACGTGCCTTCGTAGGCGAGGATGATTTTCAGATGCTGGAGGCGGCTCTGGACTTTGCCGACGTTGGCCTTGTGAACGAGGCCGGGAAACTGCTGCTGGCGGTTTGTGTTGACGCCGTCCCCGAGAGCGAACGCAGCCCTTTGCCAATCTATTATCTGGCCTGGTTTGCGTCGCTTCAGGACGATACTGCAAAAGCCCGAACCTATCTCGAACAGGCGGCGAAGATTCGCCGGGATTACGTTTATCCATCCCGTCCCGAAGCGGTTGAAGTACTCGAATATGCGACCCAGAGCAAGCCCAACGATGCGTTTGCCCATCTTCATCTTGGAAATCTCTACGCTCATCTGGATCGGCTGGACGAGGCCGTGGGGCATTGGCAACGAGCGGCTGAGCTCGACCCGTCCCTGAGCATCGCGCATCGCAACTTGGCCCTTTATGCCTGGGCGGCCGAAGAGAATTTCTCGAAGGCTGAGCAGTTATATCGAAAGGCGATTGCCGCCCGGCGGAAGGACCAGACCTTGTATCGTGACCTGGCCGACGTTTTGCTGGCGGCAAAGAAACGGTCTGAGGCGATAAAGGTGCTCGAATCCA